>JAUHWK010000048.1 GCA_030424555.1 bacterium
GCCGTTGTCGGTGGGGTCTACGGCGCGTTCGTGGTGGGACAACGCCCCCGTGCGGTCGTGCTGGAGGTCGTTGTGCTCGCCGGGTACACCGGGCTGGGCCGCCTCGTCGCACGAACCGCCCACAACGACGTCGCGACCGCCCTCACGCTGCTGTGTGTGGGGACGGGCGCCCTCGGATTCCACCACGCCCTCACCCACCGGCGCTTCGGCCCGCTGGACGACACCGCCCACGGCGCGGCACCCCTCGCCCTCGTGCTCGGCGCCTTGATGGCGCTCCACCTGGACGTGGTCGGCGATCCGTGGACCGCCCCCAGCGCCGGGTGGACCCTGGCGATGCTCGGGCTGTCCGGGGCGGCCGCCTTCGCCCTGCGCGCCGTGCCGCTGCGTCTTCAGGCACTCGCCGTCCTGCCCGTCGCCCTCTTGGCACCCGTGCGGCCCCTGCCCGCGGAAGCGCCTCCCCCCGCCGTGCCCGCAGTCCCATCTCCTGACCGGATCCTGGTGGTGGTGGATGCCTGGCGGGCCGACCACTTCCTCCCGCCCGACGGGGCCCCCTCGCCCACCCCAGCCCTGCGCACGCTCGCCGCGTCGGGGCGCGTGTGGTCCCACGCCGTCACGCCCGCGCCGTGGACCCTTCCGGCGTTCGCCGCACTGCTCACGGGCGCGCCGTCGTCGGTTCACGGCGCGGGCCGTCACGACGGCACCCGAAACACCCGCTCGGCCCTGTCCTCCACGATCCCCACGCTCGCTGGCCACGCGCGCACGCTGGGGCACCACACGGCCGGCGTCGTGTCCAACCCGTGGCTGAGCCACGCGTGGGGCCTGTCCCGCGGGTTCGCCCACTGGGACGACCGGCTTGGGGTGTCGCGGCGCCACACCCTCCTTCAGCCCCTGGACGCGTTCGGGCTCGAGGTGCTTCCCCAGCGTACGTACCGGCCGGTCGACCGCATGATCGACGCCGCCGACGCCTGGTGGTCGCAGCACGGCGACCGTCCGCGCCTCCTCCTCCTCCACGTGATGGACCCCCACGGCCCGTGGCCCTCGCTCGACACCCCCGAGGCGCCCGCGGGCACCGAGGCCAACCACCGGGCGGCCTACCGCATGGAGGTCGAGAAGCTCGACCAGCACCTGGCCCCATGGCTGGAGGCCCGGATCGCCGAAGGGGCCGTCGTCGTCCTCACCGCCGATCACGGCGAAGCCCTCGCGTGGGTCGACGGCCAGCCCCCCGACCACGGCCACGGCGAAGCGCTGTCCGACGCCATCGTGCGGGTGCCGCTCGTGGTGTGGGGCCCCGGTGTCCAGGCCGGTCTGGACGACACCCTCGTCTCGACCCGTGAGGTGGCGACGACCCTGTCGCAGGCCGCGGGCCCACCGGTGCTCGGCGACGGCCGGGATCTCCGTGGCCCGATCCCCCCCGACCGGCCCGTCACGGTCCGGGATCCACTGTTCGGCCGCTGGCGGTCGCTCGCGCTGTGGGGAGGCATGGGGCTGGCACGCGACGGCGACGACACGCGCTTCCTCGGCGACCCCGACGCGCTCACCGACGACGTGCGGGCCCTCCTGGAGACGGCGCTGCCCCAGCCCTCGGACGCACCCGACACCCCCGGCGCGCCCGCGGACTCGCCGGCGCTGCGCAGGGCCCTCGAAGCGCTCGGCTACACCGCGCCGTAGTCAGCGACGACGGCGGCGACGACGACGACGGCCACCCCCACCGGTCGAGCGCACCCGCGGAAGCGGACAGGGCTGATCGGCGTCCTGGACCGCCTGCGACCAGCACCGGGACGCCCACCGCACGAGGTGGACGTTGCGGGGCGAGGTGAGCGCTGGATCGGCCCGCAAGATCGCGTGGGCGGTCTCGCGCGCGAGGTCGACCAGCGCGGTGTCCGCGTCGGCCATCGCGTCGCACGACGGCTCGCCCAGGCCCTCCGCCACGGTCAGGGCGCCCGGGTTGGCAGCGATCACGTCGAGATCGCCAGCGCGGTCGACCATGGCGTTGAGGGCCGCGTCCGCGCCCGGCTCGGGAGACACACCAGCCACCAGGTGCATACGGCCGCGATCCGACGCCAGCGTGCGCAGCGCCAGCACGCGCGCGAGATCCATCCGGTCCGCATGCTCGACCAGGATGGCCGTGGGCCGAGACGGCGGAGGCATCAGCTCCACCGGAACGGTCGCCACCACGCCCGGGAGCTCGCCGCGGGACAAGCGATCCCAGGTGCGGGCGCGCTCCTGGCGCGTCATCGCACCGTGCAGCACGCCCAGATCGGCCGATCCGAACACCTGACGGCCGAGGCGCTGGGCCAGCTCCTCCGCCTCGCGACGTCCCATCAGATCGGAGCCCCCACGACGCAGCGGGAACGCGACGACGCCTGCAAAGCCCTCGCCGACGTCCTGCGCGAGGCTGCGGTACGCCTCCTCGCGGACGTCGTCGGTCCAGCGCGTGGCGCGGGGCGCGGTGGCCTGGACCCGGAACCGCTCGACATCCGCCGTGGGATGGGCCGCACACAGGGTCTTGCCGTCGACCTGGCCGCGGCAGACCACCAGCAGGTCGGGACTCGGACGCCGCGGCGCCAGCGTGGCGGCGCCGATCACGCCGTGCTCGGTCTGCTCGTAGGCGACGACCAGGCCCAGCCGGCGGAGCTCGGGAATCGCCTCGAGCGTGCCGGTGCCCCCAAAGGCCACCAGCAGGTCGCCCTTGCGCAGCCGGTCCAGATCCCGCGGATCGGGCTCGGACGCCAGCAGCGCCGACGGGATCCCTGCGCCGTCGAGCCAGGGCGCCATCCGGTCGTGCAGCACCTGCACCGTGGGCGCGTCCGGCCCCACCACCACCACCTGGGCGCGGGAGTCGGCCACGACCAGCATGGTGCGGAGGACCAGATCATCGATCGGGACCGGGTCGTCGCCGACCACCACCCGGCGCATCGGGCGGGTGTCGCGCAGGTCGCGCTTGATGCGCTCGAGGGCAGCCGCGACCGGAGCGGTGGGCTGGCCCAGCAAGCCATCCTGCTCCAAGCGAACCAAGGCGCCATGGCCGATGGTGTGGGGCATGCCGCGGACGGCCGATCCCGGATCGAAGCGCCGGAACGAGCGCCCGAGGTGCAGCGAGAGCCAGGCGTCGAACCGCGCGCGGCGCAGCACCGTGGGATCCGTGGGCCCCGACGCTTCCCGCCGGGTCACCGTGTCCGCAAGCCCCGCGACCCGTGCACGCTCGCGCAAGGCCGACGGGATCGGGTCGTCGGGCACCTGCCCAGACGCCACCAGCTGCCGTACCGCCTCGGACACCAACGTGTCGTCGGAGGGATCGTCGGCGAAGCGCAGCGCGATCGCCCGACCGTGGTCGCCGCGCACCACGCGTCCTTGCGTGAGCGTCCCCTCCGCATCCGACGCCGCCATCACGATCAGGCGGTCTCCCGGCCGGGGATGGGACGGGAGGACGGGACGGGATGGGTCCAGTGCGACATCCACCGGCCCGGCACCGACGACCCGCAGCATCGACTGCCGGGTGCCGTCCGGCGACAGGCGGGTCCAGCGCCCACGCGCCCGGCCCCCAAGGGCCACCGGGCCTTCCGGGAGGGATCGGCCTGCGCCGTGGATCGCGCGCGTCTCTTCGACCGCCGCATCGTGAAGGAGCAGGGAGGCGACATCGGGGTAGCCAGACCGGACACAAGCCTCCGCCAGCCCGGGCACGAGCCCCGCGTCTTCGGGGGTGTCTTCCCACCGACGGGCCGCGACGGGCTCGACCGCCACCGCCTTGGGGGACGCCTGGCGCGACGATCCCTTGGACGATCCGCGCGAGGACCGACCGGCGCCGCCCTCGGTGCTGCGATCTCCCCCCTTGGTGCGACGGCGACGCCGTCCCTTGCTCTTGCGGCGTCCCTTGCCGGACGTGCCGTCTTCCGCCTCGGCGGACGAGGCCTCGCCACCCGAAGCGCTGTCGTCGGCCGAGGGCTCGGGATCGAGCGGGACGAGCGAGACCCCGGTGCGGCGAGGACGGGGCAGGCGCAGCGGCAGGCCGAGGCGCTCATCCAGCCGCACCATCGCGTGCCAGGCCGATCCGAGGGGATCCACCTCCGCCGAGGGCTCGCCGTCCAGCGCGCCGAGCACGGCGTCGACGTCTTCCTTCAGCGCCGGGGGGACCGGGAGCGCGCGGAGCGGATCCGCCAGCCGGCGGCATGCGCGCACGAACGCGCCGGGATCGACGGCCCGTGCAGACGAACCGCGGGCCACCAGCCGACGCAGCGGACGCAGCGCCCGCTCGATCGACTCGAGATCCGGCATGGGGGGGTCGTCGGTCACCGGGACCTCGACGGGGGTGTCGTCGGCCATGAAGCCCTCTCAGGCGTCCGGCGTTTCGCCGGGGCCAAGGTACAGGACCTCGACGATCTCCCACTTGCGCGGACCCTGGGGCGTGGGGACGATCACCTCGTCCCCTTCCTCCTTGCCGATCAGCGCGCGGCCCATCGGGCTCGTGTAGGAGATGGTGCCAGCCGAGGTGTCGGACTCGGTCTCTCCGACCAGGCGCCAGCAGCGCTCCTCGCCGGAGTCCGGATCCTCGATGCGCACGGTGGTGCCGAACACGACGCGGCCGTTCTGCTCGACCCTCATCACGTCGATGACCTCGGCACCGGCGACCACGCCCTCCAGGAACTTGATCCGAGCCTCGCACAGGCTCTGGCGCTCCTTGGCGTCCTCGAACTCGCTGTTCTCGGAGATGTCGCCGTGCGCGCGGGCCTCCTCGATGTCGGTGACGATGCCGGGCCGCACCACTTCCTTCTGGTGCCGCAGCTCGCCCATCACCTTCTCGTAGCCCTCGGGCGTGAGGGGGAATCGCGCCATGTTCTCCTCCGTTGCGCCCACGTCATCAGGGGTCCGACGCCACCTTCGTTGTGCCCCAACGAGGAAGGTCGGCCTCCTCGAGCGGTCGGGTCGACCGTGCGGGCGTCGTCGGTGGGTTCGCGGGATGGACACGCGGACCGTCGGCCCACCGCGCCATGCCCCCAGGGCGACACACCCCTGGCGGCTAACCCCTTCCCCGCATCGCGCACGCCACCGTTCCTGATTCGCCCAGCGCCCCGGGAGAGGTCACGGGTGAAGCCGCCCCTCGCGGTCGATCCGGGCGACGCTGTCGAACGCGATCGGGATCTCGATCCCCAGCATCGCGTGGTCGACGACCACATCCCACGCGCACCGGACCTCCCGTCCGCCGAGGTCATCCGTCACCAGCCCACACTGGGACGCCTCGACCCACGGCCCCACCCCGCTCGCGTCGAGCTCGATCTGCAGCCGCTGGAGCGCCCGAGGCAGGCCAAAGTCCCGCCAGTCCAGCGCGACCGCGACGACAATCCCGTCCAGGACGAGATCGTCGCGCACCATCGGGACCAGGTCCCGGAGCGGCCACAGCGCCACGCCCGATGCGATCGCGCCGATCAAGGCGACCAACCCCAGGAGCGGCCGTCGCACCGACTACTCCGAGCCGACCTTGAGCACGGCGAGGAACGCCTCTTGAGGCACCTCGACGGACCCCAGCGCCTTCATGCGCTTCTTGCCCTTCTTCTGCTTCTCCAGCAGCTTGCGCTTTCGGCTGATGTCGCCGCCATAGCACTTGGCCGTGACGTCCTTGCGCATCGCCTTGACCGTCGTGCGCGCGATCACGCGGCTGCCGATCGCGGCCTGCACGGCCACGTCGAACATCTGCCGCGGGATGAACTCCTTGAGCTTGCGCGCCATCTCGCCGCCCTTGAAGTACGCCTGCTCCCGGTGGCAGATCAGGCTCAGCGCGTCGACCACATCGCCGTTGAGCAGGATGTCGACCTTGACCAGGTCGTCGCGGCGGTAGTCGATGATCTCGTAGTCCATGCTCGCGTAGCCGCGGCTGACGGACTTGAGCCGATCGAAGAAGTCGAACACGACCTCGGCGTAGGGAATGTCGTACTTGAGCTGGACGCGGCCAGGTCCGACGTAGTCGAAGCCCTGCTGAGACCCGCGGCGGTCTTCGCACAGCTTGATCACGGCGCCGATGTGCTCCTCGGGCACGTACATGCTCACCCGCGCGATCGGCTCCTCGGTGTAGTCGAGCTCCGACGGCGCAGGAAGCTCCGACGGCGAGCGGATGGTCCGCATCTCCCCGTCTTTGGTGTACGCCTTGTACAGCACGCTCGGGGCAGTGGTGATCAGGTCGAGGTCGTACTCACGCTCCAGTCGCTCCTGGACGATCTCCATGTGGAGCAACCCGAGGAAGCCCACCCGGAAGCCGAGGCCGAGGGCGTCGGAGACGTCCGGATCGCTGGAGATGGCGCTGTCGTTGAGCCGGAGCTTCTCCAGCGCGTCGCGCAGGTCGTCGTAGTCGCCGCTGTCCACGGGGTAGATCCCCGAGAACACCATCGGCTTGACCTCCTCGAAGCCCGGGAGTGCCTCGAGGGCTGGCTGCACGTAGGTGGTGACGGTGTCGCCCACCCGCGCGTCGGCGATCTCCTTGATCGACGCCACCATGAACCCGACCTCGCCCGCGCGAAGCACGTCGACCGGCAGGCTCTGGGGCGTGAACTTGCCGAGCTTGTTGGCCTCGTACCGCGCGCCGGTCGCCATGAACTTGACCTTGGTCCCGACCGACAGCGTGCCCTCGACCACGCGCAGCAACACGATCACGCCGACGTACGTGTCGAACCACGAGTCGACGACCAAGGCACGCAGCGGGGCCTGATCGTCACCACTGGGCGGCGGGATGCGCTGAACCACCGCCTCCAGCACCGCCTCGACCCCGAGCCCGGTCTTGGCGCTGGTGTGGATCGCGTCCGTGGCATCGAGCCCGATCACGTCCTCGATCTGCTCTGCGACGGCATCCGCGTCTGCACCCGGCAGGTCGATCTTGTTGAGGACCGGCACGATCTCCAGATCGTGCTCGAGCGCCAGGTAGACGTTGGCGAGGGTCTGGGCCTCGACGCCCTGGGCCGCATCGACGACCAACAGGGCGCCCTCGCACGCCGACAGCGACCGGCTCACCTCGTAGGTGAAGTCGACGTGGCCGGGCGTGTCGATCAGGTTGAGCATGTACTCCTGACCGTCGTCTGCCTTGTACAGCAACGAGGCGGTCTGGGCCTTGATCGTGATGCCCCGCTCGCGCTCGATGTCCATCGAGTCGAGGACCTGCTCCTTCATCTGGCGTTCTGCCAGGGAGCCGGTGATCTGGATCAGCCGGTCCGCCAGGGTGGACTTGCCGTGGTCGATGTGGGCGATGATCGCGAAGTTGCGGATGCGCTCGCGCGGGATCACGGACTGCTCCTGGGTGACCGAGCCGGGTGTGGAACGAGAAGTGTCCCGGCGGAGGCGCGGGGGTATCCGCCCAGCACGGGCCGCGGCCACCGAACCGCGTGCGCGTCCGGTGCTTGACGTCCGGGCCGAAACGTCGTTAACGCGCCGGGACGCCGGTTCCGATGGTCGGGGCCGGTCCCGCCCACCAAGATCCGGAGCGGCCCAGGGGTCCCCGGACACGCGGTCCACACCGCGTCGCGGAAGGAGTACGACATGGCCACGCACAAGGACGCCCTCAAGCGTCACCGTCAGAGCATCAAGCGCCGCGCCCGCAACCGCCACTACCGCACCATGGCCCGCAACCGGGTCAAGGCCGTGCGCGCCGCCGTCGAGGCCGGGGATCTCGCCGCCGCCCAGGAGGCCTTCCAGGTCGCGATGTCCACCCTGCACCGCGTCGCGGGCAAGGGCGTGATCCACCGCAACCAGGCCGCCCGCAAGATCTCGCGCCTGAACGCCGCGGTCAAGAAGCTCGCCCTCGGCAGCTGATCGCAGGCTCTCTGCGCCCCTCCCCGACCGGCCGGTCCACCCTGCCGGTCCTGTGGAGCGGGCGAACCCAGCGCGCCACCCGGGACCTTCCCGCGTGGCGCGTTGTGGCGTCCAGCCCACGCTGGATGTCGTTCTAGGACGCGAGCGCCAGGACCAAGGCCTCGACCCGACGGCGCGCGTCTCCCCGTGCCGAGCGAAGCTGCGTCCAGGTCTCGACGATGCGGGGCACCAGCCGAGGTGGAGGCGGCTGCTCCGACAGCGCACGGACCAATGCGGCCGCATCCCCTGGGCGCATCCCGATCGCCTGGCCCACGCCCCGAGGGTCCATCCCCCGCCGCACCAAGGGGGTGGCCTGCACGATCTGCCGCGCCTTCCACAGCAGCGCGCCCATGAACCGGTCCACCGACTCGCCTTCGTCCATCAGCCGACTCACCCGGCCGAGGGCCTCCGCCGTGTCCCGCGCGACGATTGCACGCAGGACCACGAAGGCATCTTCTCCCGCGGTGGACGCGACCGCCTCCCCGACCGCCGCCGCGTCGATGCGTGCCCCGGGCTCAACGGCCAGATCGAGCTTCTCCACCTCGCGCGCCAGCTTGGCGAGATCGTCGCCGACCAGCGCCTCCAGCAAGGCCGCGGCCTCCGGCTCGAGCACCCGGTCCAACGACCGCGCGTGATCCTGCGCGAAGCGCCGCGGCGACACGTCGCGCACCCGGCAGCGCACGACCTCGCCCGCGCTCGCCACGCGCCGCGGGATGCGCGACGCCCAGTTGCGGCCCCCCTTGACCACCCGCGGAAATCCGTGGCCCGTCAGCAGCAGCCGGGTGTCGAGAACCGGGGACTCCAGGTACGCCTCGAGGGCCTCGAAGAACCCGTTGGTGCCGTCGTGCAGGTCGCGCACGACCACCAAGCGCACCGCCGCCATCATCGGGGGCGTGCGCGCGTCGGCCAGCGCGTCGACCGACCGCTCGTCGCCTGCGCCCCACACCGACCGGTTGAAGGACGCGGGCTGCGCCAGGGGCTCCCACCGCGCGATCCAGCGGGCCACCTCCGCCTCGACCAGCGGGGTGGCGTCGCCGTGAACCAGGACGACGGTCGGTCCCTCGTCCGCACTCCCCTTCGGGGGACGGTCTGCCATCCGGACTCCCTGCGCGCGTGGCGTGTGGTAGGTTACCCGCGGTCGCACCACCATCCACCGGGACGCCATGCACGCCGCCCTGATCGCGCTTGCCCTCCAGGGGGCCCACGCTTCACCGCTCACGCCCCGTGGCCCGCTGCCGTCGATCCAGTCCAGCCTGACCCAGGCCTCGGAGGACGGCGGCGAGGCCGAGGGACCCAAGGCCCCCGGCAAGCGCCGGAAGGCGCCCGGTGAGCGAAAGATCTACTTCGAGGTCAACCTTCGCGGGCGCAACATGAGCCTGCCGCGGGGCGTCCTCAACATCTGGTTCACGCCCGATGACGAAGCCGACGCCCGCGTGATCGAGGCCCTCGGCGAGGATCGCGCCCGCCGTCCGGACATCCAGGGCTGGGCGTACGGCGTCGAGCTCGCGTTCAAGGACAAGCGCGCCGCTGGCATCGTCTGGTTCGACTGGGTCGATTCCGGGATGGGCGAGGGCTACTTCGACGACCCCGACAACGAGCCCCTCGACGGCGACTACATCGTCCCTGCGCCCAACCTCGGCATCCTCATGTTCGGCGTCGACTACGCCTACGAGGTCCCGTTCGTGAAGCTGGAGAAGACGAAGGGCGCGTTCGGGCTCGGCCTCACGGTCGGCGCCGGCATCGGGTTGGGTCTGTTGGTCGGACAGCATCAGCAGTGGGAAGAGACGGAGAACAACACCCCGTCCTACGAGCTGTACCTGGCGGGCGAGGACCCCAACTCCCTCAAGGAGCTGCCGGGCGTGTACCCGATCATCGACTTCAACCTCGGGCTGAAGTTCAACTTCGCGGACCGTGCCCACCTCCGGCTGGAGGGCGGACTCCACACGCTGCTGTACTACGGCGCGGCCTTCGGCCTGTCGTTCTGACCGCCTGCGCGCGCGGTCGCTTCCCACCCGCGTGATTCCCCGGGTGCTGGTCCCCGTGCGGAGCACCGACGCCTCGGCCACCGCACCCGCGTACGTCCCCGCGCACCGGCACGTTGGCACGGGGTCCGGATGGCGTGGGCGCACACGACGCGATAAACCCCGCGGGTTCGTCCAATGGGCCGTCGTTGCCCGTTCGACACGAGCGTCCCACTCCCCTTCTGTCCTTCCCTCTGCGCGCGCTGCGCGCCACCCCATGCCCCGCCAAGGAGCGACCCTTGATCCTCGTCACCGTCCGCGAGAACGAGCCCTTCGAGAAGGCCCTGCGCCGCTTCCGCCGCAAGGTCGAGCGCGAGGGCATCCGCAAGGACATCAAGAAGAACAGCTTCTACCTCAAGCCCGGTGAGAGCCGTCGCCTCAAGCAGCGCCTGGCCGAGAAGCGTCGCCGCAAGGCCCTGCGCCGCGCCGCCCGCCGCGCCGCCAAGGTCGGCTCGCGCCCCTCGCTGCGCTGAGCGAACGCGCTCGGCACGCGCGGCCACCGATCGGTGAGCGTTTGGGTCGGTAGAGGTCGGGTCCAACGCCCGTTCTCCCCAACCGCCAAAGACGCTGCCTTCCCGGCGAGCCGCCGTCCCGAGACCTGAGCCGCCAAGACGCCCCCGTCGATCACGGATCCGTGGTCGACGGGGGCGTCTGACGTGGTGTGTCTGAGGATGCATCCGAGGAGGGGCCTGGCGTGGGGACCGGTGGCGTCGCGGGCACCACGAGCGCTCCCAGCGCACGGTTGGACGCCGCCCGGCGCACACTGGTCTCCTCGGGGCGCAGCAACAAGCGCCCCAGGCCGTCGACGAGCGCCGCCACCGAGGCCCGGTCCACCGTGGTCGCCGCCCGATCCCACGTGGTCGCCCAGCGCGTCCACGCATCCGCGGCCCACGCCGCGCACGGCACCCGCGCAGGCGGGAGGCTCGCGACCTGATCGACGTCGGGAAGCTGGTGGGCGCCGGACTGCACACACGCGATCGCGACATCCCGACCCTTGGCCCACCATCGGCGCGCCGACACCGGGTGTTCTTCCGCCAGGCCGAGCCCGATCATCACCCGCGCCTCACGCCACGCCAACGACGGGGCGCCGGGCCACCGAGACGCCGCCGCCTGGAGGCGATCGCGATCCGCCTCCAGACGATCCGGGGTGATCCCCGGCGGAAGCCCTCGCTCCGGGAGCGCGCCCGGGCGCCACCCCTCGTCCAGGGACGCCTCCAGGGCCGCGAGCGCCTCGTCCCCCGTGCGCTGCTTGGCGCACCCTGCAGAGGTCGCCACCCCCCACACCAGGACGATCCACACGAGGCAACTGCGGCACACGATGGCGTCCTCCGTCCAACAGGAGGGGATCCCCTGTCCGGCGTGCGATACCATCGCGCCGATGTCCTCGCCCCCTGCCGTGTCCACCCTCGCCCCCCCGGCCGCGCCCCGCAGCGCACGCCGTCCCGGTCCGATCCGTCGCGCCTGGCAGCTCGCCGGTCGGGACCCGGTCCGCGTGCTCGGGGCGGGTGCAGGGGTGCTGTTGCTCGACCTGGGCATCGGCATCGGCACCGTGCGGGTCCTCGCATTCGGGGCCGCCCCCCTCCCCTTGATCGCCACCGTGGTGGCGCGGTGTACGCTGGGCGCGTGGCTGGAGCTTCGCGGCCTGGCCTGGGCCGCCACCGCCGCCGACGACCGTGTCCGCCCCGCCCGCGACGCCCTCCGAGCCCTCCCGCTGTGGTGGATCGAGCAGCTGGCGGGCCTGCTGCTCGGGGGGATCCTCGCGGCACCGCTGGCCGGCCTCGCGGCGGCCGTGGCCGTGTCGGGGAGCGGCTTTGGGGTCGTGTTCACCGGTGTGGGTGCTGCGGCCCTGTTCCTCGTCGGACATGCCTTCGGCCGTGCGCCGTGGGCGATGGCGCCCGTCTGGGTCGTCTCCGATCGCCTGGGATGGCGGGACGCGGTGGCGCGATCCCTGAGGGTCCCCTGGTCTGCCTGGGGATCTCGTGCGCTGCTGCTGGTCACGACCCAAGCCCTTCGCGGGATTGCGACCGCCATCGCGGTCGCGCCCGGGCTACCGTGTTCCGTCCTGCCCCGGCTCGCCCTGTTCGCGCGCCTGTACCCGGAGGATGGATGCGCCCCCTCATCCCGAGCCTGATCCTCGCCGTGGGCCTCGCCTGTGGCGGCACGGAAGAGGACCCCAAGCCCCCCGCACGCCCGGCACCCGTTCCCGTGCCCACGGTCGTGGCCCGCAAGGCGGTGGGACCCCCCAAGCTCGTCGACGCCACCCGCCTGCGCCAAGAGCTGTCCCGCAGCGCCGAGCGCCCCCGCGTGTACAACTTCTGGGCCACGTGGTGTCCGCCGTGCTTGGCCGAGATGCCGCTGCTGCGGCAGTTCGCGATCGCCCACCCCGAGATCGATCTGGTGATGGTCAACGTCGACGCCAAGGCCCTGCACGAGGCACGCGTGCAGCACGTCATCCGCGAGAACGCGCTGATGGACGTCGCCCACCTGTTCATCGACGCCGACGATCCCAACCCGATCCTTCGCGAGGCAGTGCCGAGCTGGCCCGAGCAGATCCCGCTCACCCTCGTGGTCGACCGCAATGGCCGCGAGGTGGAGCGCTTCGTCGAGAGCCTCGACAACGCCGCATTGTTGGAGGCGGTCGCCCGCGCCCGCTGACCCTCGCGCCCCATCAGCCCGGATGGTGGAATCGGTAGACACAGGGGCCTTAAAAGCCCCTTCCCGTCAGGGAGTGCGGGTTCGAACCCCGCTCCGGGCACGTCCCGACGATCCGCGCGCGACGGATCGCACCCACCCGGCCGCCGGATGCTTGCCTCCTGTCCACCAGGGCATTACACCGCGCGGCGTCCACGGTGCCCCAACATCGAGGACGCAGGCCGCGCCAGGCATGGCAACGCTGGGTACGCACAACGCATCGGGGCCGTAGCTCAGTTGGGAGAGCGCGTGAATGGCATTCACGAGGTCGTGGGTTCGATCCCCATCGGCTCCACTCGACGCCACCCGGTTCGCCGGGTGGCGTTCTTCGTTGTGGGCACCCCAGGGCGTCCGGTCACTCGGCGGGGGCCGCCACCTCGACGATCGATCCGACGTGCTCGACGGCCGGACCTGCAGGGTCCTGCGCCACCCACTGCGACAGGCGCGCGGTGGTCTCGCGCTGACGCGCCGCCAGGGTGCAGGCCATGTGGTACGCGAGCTTGTACACGACGAGCTCCCCCTGGGCGCGGAGGGTCTCGAACGCCTCCCGGGTGAACTTGAGCACCGTGGCCTCGCCCTCCGCACGCACGGTGGCGGAGCGGGGCTCCCCGTCGAGGACGGCCATCTCCCCGACACACGAACGGGCGCCCAACACGACCAGCGTGCGCCCCCCCTTCTGAACGTCGAGCACGCCATCGTACACGACGTACCAGGCATCTCCGGGGTCGCCCTCGCGGAACAACACCGAGTCCTCCCGCAGGTGGACGATCTGCATCAGGTGGACGAGCTGCGACAGCTCGTGTTCATCGAGGTCCCCGAACATCGGGGTGTCCAGCATGAACTCGAGGACGTGGGCGAGGGTGAGCGGACCCGACATGGAACCTCCGGGGGCCGCGAGCCTACCATGGCCGCACCCCCATCCAACGGGATGGACGGCCGGGGTACCACCCGTCGGTCCCCTGCGGTAGGCTGCGGAGCCGTCATCCTGGAGGAGCACGCATGGCCAACTACTTGACGTTCATGGGGGAGCAGCAGGTCCTGCTCGAGGCGCCCGCATCCGGCGCTTTCGCCAAGTCGGACCTCGAGGTCCAGCCGGACCCCCTCAAGGCCCTCGAGAACATGCTCATCCTGATCAAGCAGGTCGCGGTCCACACCGGCCGCACGGTCGGCCCAGCGCTCGCCCAGGCCAACGGCGCGCTGGAGATGAAGTTCGCCGTGCGCGCCGACGCGTTCGGCCTCGTGATGATCTCCGAGGCCTCGGACGTCGGGCAGTTCCAGTGCACCCTCAAGCTCCTGCCGCCGCGCCCCGCGCCGCGTCCGAGGCCCGAGGGCTGACGATGGCCTCCTCCCGCGATCGCTCTGGCGACTCGCTGGTGGTCCTTCCTCCCGCCACCGCCGGCGCGCTCTCCGCCGCCGAGCGGCATGTGGTCGCCGCGATCACCGGCGTGCCCTCCGCCCTGCTGGAGCGCGAGGGACGTGCGGGTCGCGCCGTGTTCCTGTCCGCCCACCGGGGCGCACACGCCGCACGTCGCGAGGCCGCATCCCTCGCGCGACAGGGGGTCACGGCCGAGGTGCATGGCCCGGGCGCTGGCGCCACCCTCCTGACGTCCCTCGCGGCCGGCGGGACCACGGGCGCCGTCGGGCTCGTGCTGGCCCTGCTCGTGTGGCTGGCGGGCGCCCCCGCGTGGCTTGCCCTCGCCGTGCTGGTCTTGGGTGCCGCCACGGGGCCCGCCCTGCTCGCCTTCGGCCGCCAGGTCGACCCGACCACCGTCGATCGGGACACCGCCGACGCGGCCCGCGAGCGCATGGAGGCGCTGTCCACCCGGGCGCCCGAGGCGTGGCACGCCCTCGCCGCGGCCCAGCGCGCCGTCCGCGACGCCGACCTCCCCCCCGAGGCCGCCGCCGACCTCTGGCGTGCCCTGGATCGTGCGGGAGACGCCCTGCTCGCGGGCGCCCAGGACGACGCGTTCGTTGCGCGGCTCGCCGAGATCGAGGCCGTGCTGTCCCAGCCCGACTCCGCCGCCTCGCGGGGATCGGAGGCCGCCCAGCGCGCCGTGCAAGCCGCCCGCGCGGGCTCGGCCGCCCAGCGTGCCGTGGACGACGGGTGAGCCGCCAGGCAGCGTCTGCGCGGTGGGATCTGCTGGCGTCGATGGTCCCCACCGGCCACGCCCCCATCGTGGACGTCGGCGCAGACCACGGACACCTCGCGGCCCGACTGTCGGATCATGCCGAGGTCTTCGCCACCGAGCGCGCCCCGCACCGGGCGGGTCGGTCCGACGTCCGATGGGTCATCGCCGACGGCCTGGCCCCGTTTCGGCAGGTCGGGGTCGCGATCCTCGCCGGCATGGGCGCCCACACCATCGCCGGCATCCTCGCCCGCGGTCCACGCCCTGCGGTCGCCGTCATCCACGTGCCCGACGATCCCCCCACGGTCCGGACCCTGCTGGCAGCCGACGGGTGGCGGATCGACGCGGAGGGGGCCGTGGCCGAGGGGTCGCGCCTGGCCGAGGTGATCCGCGTCGTCCCGGGCCAGGAGCCACACCGCGGCGCCGAGCTCCGGTGGGGGCCGCTGCTCGCGAAGCGCCCACCCCAAGCGGCCCTCGACCACTGGCGACGTCAGCTGCCCCGCGTGCAGGCCATCGCAGCCGCCACCAAGGGCCGCGACCCCGACAAGCACACGCGGGCGTCCGAAGACGCCGCATGGCTCACCGCGTGCCTCCACCGGGCCGGGGTCCCCGCGAGCGGCTGAGCGCCTCCTGGTGGGCTGGGCCCGACCACACCGCCCCGAACAGGGCGTCCTGAACGGCCGCATCGGCGCCGTTTCGGGCCGCAACCACCTGCCCTGCCACCGCGCGGACCCCCGCCACCGGAAGCGCATCCAGGGCCACGAGACGCTCAGCCAGCGTGCCCTCTCCAGCCTCTCGGAACCACCCTGCGTCGACGGCCTCCCCTGCTGGGACACGGCCTCCCTGGGTTAGCCAGCGCAGCGCCCGGGACGACCCGACCCGCTCCACCAGCCGGAGCGCGCCGCCCCATCCACACCCG
>JAUHWK010000496.1 GCA_030424555.1 bacterium
CCGGCGCGACACGAAGGGGATGGATCAGACCCCGCCGCCCGCACGCCCCGAGGGAGCCGGCATGCCGGACGGCGCTGGAAAGCCCGAGGGTGCAGGCAAGCCCGACGGCGCTGGAAAGCCCGACCACGCCGGAAAGCCCGACCACGCCGGAAAGCCCGACCATGCCGGGAAGCCCGACAACGCCGGGATGCCCGAGGGTGCCGGAAAGCGCGAGGGTGTCGGCCGTCCCGACCACGCCGGAAAGTCCGATCATGCCGGAAAGCCCGACAATGCCGGGATGCCCGAGGGTGCAGGCAAGCCGGACGGCGCTGGAAAGCCCGACCACGCCGGAACGCCCGGTCGAGGCGCCGCGCCGCCCCAGGGTCCCCGCGACCCGTCCCGCCAGGGAGGCCACTGATGGTTCGCGCGCTGCTCCCCTTCGCCGTCGCCCTGCTCACCGCGTGCGGCACCCCCGCCCCCGCCGAGGTCGCCCCGTCGGTCGACGTCGACAAGGTGGCCACCATCACGCGGGCCCTGCGGCAGGACCCCGCCCGCGCCGACGCGATCCTCGCCGAGCACGGCATGACCCGGCAGGCCCTCGAGGACGCGCTGTACGCGATCGCCGCCGACGAGGCCCTCACCGTCCAGTACCGGAGTCAGGCCCGATGACGCCTCTGCGTTGGCGACCCCTCGCCTCCCTGCTCGTCCTGCTCGCCGCCTGCGGCTCCGATCCGATCCACGAGGTGTGCGACCGCACCTGCACGTTCGCGATGCAGTGCGGCACCACGGTCCGCTCGTACAACGAGTGCTACGACGACTGCCGTCCCGCCGCCGAAGACGAGACCGCGGCCTGCCTCGACGCCCAGATCGCCGCCCTGGCCTGCCGGCAGACGTACGACTGCGACACGGTCCCCGACACCTGCGCGGCCGAGGTGTTGGCCGCGTCGCAGACGTGCGCCACGATCCCCACCGACTCCGACGCGGACTCCGACTCCGACCCCGCCGACAGCGACGCCTGATCCAATCAGCGGGCGTCCGCCACCCGGCGCGGGGCGTCCGAGACGGTGAACTGCTTGTACCACCGGCGCATTCGGTGAACCGGCCCGTCGATCGGCACGAGCACAGGCCGCGGCTGGTAGACCTTGTTCTGCCAGATGCGGAGGTCCGCCTTCCACTGCGCGACCCACTGCCCCACCGTGATCCACGCCCAGGGGCTCGCCACCGCCGGGTCGGCGAACCAGCGGAACCGGACCCGCTGCCGGGTCGGCGACAGCGGAAGGTGGGTCTGGAACAGGACGACCTCACCGAGCGTCGGGATCTGGAAGTGGAACCACACCACCCCGGCCGGGCCGAACATCGTCACCCGCGCGAGGGACCGCGACCCCTCCATCGTCTGGCCACGCCAGGTCACGACGCTGTCGTCCTCGAAGTACGCGATGTGCGCGTGCTCCTCGTCGACGTACCAGTCGGGGGTGTGGTCCAGTCCCCCGCCAGGGATGGTCCACGTGGTCCAGGGGACGGTCAGGCCGTCGTGCACGACGGCGAAGTGCTGGAAGTCCACGCTGTTCTCGATGACCTCCGCGACGTGCATCCGGACCTCGCCGGCGTCGTGGCGGCCGCGGTAGGTCATCGCGCGATCGACGATCGGTCCGACCTCGGCCGCGGCGTAGGGCGGCTCGACCCGGGCGCCGCTGACGTCGTGGTACATCCAGATCATCCCGTGCCGCTCGGCCACCGGATGGCTCGCGACCCCCGTCCGCGGGCAGCGATCCAGGCCGGGGATCCCGGCCAGCGCGCCGTCACCGTCGAACGCCCAGGCGTGGAAGGGACAGGTCAGGTGCTCGCCGGACACCCGCCCGTGGGCGAGGCTGGCGCCCTGGTGTGGGCAGTGGGCATCGAGGACGTGGACCCCACCCGCCTCGTCCCGGAACACGGCCAGGTGGCGTCCCAGCGCGTCGACCGGCCGCACCGTGCCCTTGGGGACCTCGGCGCTGTCGAGCAAGTGGTACCACCCGCTTGGGTAGGCGGGACCATACGCTTCGGCGCGCGCCGACTCATCGAACCGGTGGTCGAACCGGGCGTCGTAGGGCAACGCCTCCCTCGGTCCCCATCGCAACCAGCCCATGCCCGTCCTCCGCAACCGTATTCGTCCCCGTGAACCTCCTAGCTGCCGAAAGTTTTTCGCACCAGCCCACGCGTCCGGATTGCGGCTCACCCACGGTGGCCGATCGGAGGATCCGCACGCGGGACCGCTGGTCGACGCTTGGAACCTGGCGGCAGCGTGCGGCGCGTCAGCCGTTGGGCTCGGTGAGCGGCACCGCCAGGTAGGCCCCGAACTCTCGGACAAAGTCGACCGACACACACGCGTGAACCGCGCCTTGCCGGTCGTCGAACACCGCCGTTCCCCCGACCGGGAACACCGGCTGATGCCACACGCCCGCGTCGATGTGGACGCCTCGTGATCCGTCGAACCAGAACGCCACGAAGTCCGACGCGGACACGTCGTCTCCAGGTGGGGCCAGCAACGCCACGAACGGCGCGCCGTCTCGGGGAAAGAACACCTGTCCGCCGTCGGGATGGAAGTTGGCCTCGTGGGTCAGGACGACCGTCGGGTCGCGCGGCTCGCGATCCTCCGAGGCCGTCCCCGGATCGTCGTACCACCCCGTGATGTAGCGCCGCTCGGCCGCGTGGTTGCGGGCGAGCTGGAGGCCACCGACCCGCACCATCTCAAAGGTGCCCTCGACCGTGCCCCCCTCGTCCCCCGTCCCTGGGACCAGCGGGCGCCACCCGGAGACGGGCCACGGCGTGATGTCGACCGGGGCGTCGTCGAACCGCTCGACGAGGCGGCCGAACCCGCGCAGGCTGTCGGCGGTCGCCCGCACCGCCGGGACCCGATGGACGCCCACGCCCCCGTCCGCGATGCCGGGTGGATGATCCAGGTCGATGCCCGCGAAGTTGTGGACGCCCGAGGGGTCGACGCGGTCTTCGGGGTGGACCGACCGAAGATCCCTCCCCGATGGACTGCCCGCCCCTCGTGCCGCCTCGTCCCGAAGGGCCTGGGCCATCCGACGCGCCGACGCCCGACGCGCGTCCGGATCGAGGGCGAGCGCCTGCCGCAGCAAG
>JAUHWK010000497.1 GCA_030424555.1 bacterium
GCCCAGGTGGTTCGTGACCGCCCGACGCTTCTTCATCGTCGCCTGGACGTGGCCCGGGTCGAACCGGGTGAGCCGCGGGCGGATCGTCGTGAAGTAGGGCGCGGACCGCGCGATCACCCTGGACAGCGCGAACAAACCCACGGTGCCGGTGCCGACGGTGGCGCGCGCGCGTTGGAGGGGGCTGGGCATGGGGGGCTCCGGGGCGGTCGTGAGGACGTGGTTTATCCCTCCCGAATCGCCGAGACGAAGTCAGGGTACTTGCCACCCTTGGTCCGTGGGATGGGCTCGGTGCGCTCGACGATCGCGAGGCCGTGGGTCCAGCCGGCGTGCTTGCGTGCGTGGGCGGCCAGCGCCTGCCGCTCGGTGTCGGTGAGGGGGCGCTCGGGGACGATCTCGACGTCGACGTGGTCGATCGCGGTCTGAACGACGCGCCACTGGCGAACCGGGGCGACGGTCCGGAAGTGCTGTCCGCCGAACACGGGCCAGGACCGGGAGCCGTCGGGATGGCGCAGCATGCCGCGGATGCGGCCGACGATGCGGGTGACGACCGGCAGGCCCCGTCCACAGGGACAGGGCGCGCCCACCTCGGCCATGTCGCCGATCTCGTAGCGGAACAGGGGCATCGCGAGGTTGTGGAGCGGGGTGACGACGACCTTCCCGATCTCGCCGGGCCCGCAGGGGGTGCCGTCGTCCCGCAGGATCTCGGTGACGCACGACTCGGACTGCAGGTGGTAGTGCGGGTGGTCGGGGCACTGCAGCGCGATGTAGCCGACCTCCTGGCTCGAGTAGCAGTCGACGAGCGTGGCACCGAGGACGTCCTGACACCGTTGCCGCAGGGTTTCGGGGACGGCCTCCGACACGGTGCGCACCTGGACCAGGCCCTCGGGGCGTGTCCCCTCGGCCTCCCACAGGTCGAGCAGGTCCGACAGCCCCGACGGGTAGATCAGCAAGTACCTGGGCCGCTCCGCGACGAGCCAGGCGGCCTGCTGGGCGGCCGGGGTCTGGATGCTCATCAAGCAGGCGGGCCCGGTGCGGAACACGTCGTGGGTGGGGGGGCCCCAGGACGACGCGGTGCGACCGGTGGGGGAGGCGGCCTCGGCGTCGTCGGGCAGGTAGCGGATGAGGGCGCTCTTGGTGGACAGGTCCCGCCGGTGCCACAGGTGGTCCCGCAGGGTGATCGCGCGCCAGAACAGCAGCGACAGCTCGGTCTTGCGGACGGCGACCGGGGTGCCCGAGGAGCCCGACGTGCGGGTGACCCCGACGCGGCCGTGCTCCTTGGGGATCGACGTACACGCGATCGCGTCGCCGTGGTCCTGCAGGTCGGTGCGGGTGAGGGTGGGCAAGCTCCGCAGGACCTCCATCGACCAGGGGGTGGCGGGGCCGATGCCGGCCTGGTCGAGGGTGCGGCGCCACCACGGGCTGTGGGCGAACGCGTGCTGGGCGAGCAGGGCGAGCTGGCGCATCTGTTGGGCGCGCAGGGCCTCCAGCGGGAGCCACTCGCTCTGCTGGAGCTGGTACTGCAGGGCGAGCGCCTGCTGGGCTCGCGGCGGCGGCACGGCCGGGAACGCGATCAGGGGGGCGGCGCTGCGGTACGGCGGCTGGGGCATCGGGGCTCCGGGCGTCGACGGACGGGGCAGGGTAGCCGGGCGGCACCGGTCCGGGGAGGCGACGTGCGCAGCGACGGCAGGGCGTTTCTGGGTGCGTTCTTGCGGGACCCGCGGTCGATCGGATCGGTCTGGCCGAGCGCGCCTGCGCTCGCCCGAGCGCTGGTGGACGCGGCGGACTGTGTCGACGGCCACCATGTCGTGGAGCTGGGCGCGGGCACGGGGCCGATGACGGCCGAGCTGGCGACGCGCGTGCCCGCGACGGACCTGCTGGTGCTGGAGCCCGAGCCCGGGCTGGCGGCGCGGTGTCGGGCGCGGGTGCCAGGGGCCACGGTGGTCGAGGCGCGGGCGGAGGCGCTCCCCGCCCTGGTGCAGGCGCGGGGGGGCCGCCCGGTCGATCGCGTGGTGAGCAGCCTGCCGTTCGCGAGCTTTCCGGCGCCGCTTCAGCGGGCCGTGTTGGACGCGGTGGTCGACGTGTTGGCGCCGGACGGCCGCCTGGTCACTTTCACCTACGTGACCTCGCCCTGGACCCGTGCGGGACGCCGCGCGCAGGCGATGCTGGCGGCGCGCTTTGCGGCGGTTCGGACCACGCCGGTGGTCTGGGCCAACCTTCCCCCCGCGTTCGTCTACGTCGCGACCGGGCCGATCCCGCGGTCGGCGTCGCCGACGACCACGGGCCGATGACGCGGAGGCCCCGGGTGGGGTAGGGTCCGTCCTGGGCAGGAGGATCCCCATGGAGTGGACGGTCGCCGCGGCGGAGAGCAACACCTTCCGGGAGGCCGTCGACAAGGCGCCGGGATGGTACTGGGTCCTTCGTCCACGCATGCTGGCACGGCACCACTACGACCCGTCCGCGGGTGTGCTGTGTCTGGTCCACGCGGGGCCTGGGGGCCGCTTGCTGTCCCCGCTCGCCGACCTGCGCGCCCTCGAGCACGGGGACCTCACCTGCCTGGATGAGGCGAGCGGCAAGCGCTTCGTGACCTACTTCGCCGGGCCGGTCGCTGCCGGCGAGATCACCGGGGCCGTGCGGGCGCGGGTGGTCGAGGACGTGGTTCAGCCGCGGTACGACGGTGTGGCGCCCGAGGTGCCCGGGTGGGCCTGGTGCCGCACCAACCCCGAGGCCCCGCTCAAGCTGATCGACGAGCGCGGGATCGGTCCTGTGTACCTGGAGCGCGATCCCGAGGGGGTCGTGCGGGTGTACCTGGCGGCCGACACCGCCGGCGGCAGCGTCGATGTCGGCGAGTTCGGGTTCAGCGAGCCCCTGGTCAGCCGTGGGGGCGTCATCGACGAGTCGGGCGAGCTGGGTCGGTCCGAGGCGGAGTTCTTCGGGGAGGTCCCTGCACCGCCCAAGGCGCCGTCGGCGTTCGGGGTGCTCGCATGAGGGCGCTCGGGGTGGCCGCGTGGGTGGCCCTTGCGGCCACGGCCGGCTGTTCTGTCTCCGCAGAGGCGTTCCCCAAGGCGTTCGGCCGGGCGGTGTGCGATCGGCTGCAGACCTG
>JAUHWK010000049.1 GCA_030424555.1 bacterium
CCAACCGGCCCGAGGTCTCGATGCCATGGGACGCGGACACCACCCGCATCGTGTTCGACCTGGGCGCCATGCTGGCCGACGTCGACCTCACCACCAACGCCCCCGACAGTCCCCCTGGCTGCATGGCGAGCCCGACCGACGTCGGCGACTGTGAGCCCGTGTTCGGCGCGCTGGGCATGGACTTCACCACCGGCGCGTGTGTCGATGGCTGCGATGCCCAGGTGGCCTTCGTCACGGAGTAGACGGTGTCATGACCCGCACCCTCCCCTTGCTGCTGACGCTCGCCGGATGTTCCGGCGGGCAGCTCCTCGCGCTCGACCTCCCCGCCGAGCTGCCGGGCCCGGTGGTGCCGGAGGACAACCCCCTCACCGAGGCCAGCGTGGCGCTGGGGCAGCGGCTGTTCTACGACACGCGCCTGTCGGGCGACGACGCCATCGCCTGCGTCACGTGCCACCTCCCCGAGCACGCGTTCGCCGACCCCCGCCCCGTGAGCATCGGCGCCCATGGCGACCCCACGGTCCGCAACAGCCCCGGCCTGATCAACGCCGCGTACTACGCGACGATGTCGTGGGCCTCGCCGTCCCTCACACGCATCGAGGACTTCCTGCTCCTGCCGATGTTCGGCGACGACCCGGTCGAGATGGGCATCACCGGCCGCGAGGACGCCGTGCTGGCACGCCTGGAGGACGACGAGCGGTATCCCGCCTTGTTCCGAAAGGCCTACGGCGAGCCGATCTCCCTCGAACGTGCCCGAGACGCCCTGGGCAGCTTCGTGCGCTCGCTCGTGTCGTTCGACAGTCCCTACGACCACTACACGCTCCTCGGCGAGCAGGACGCGCTCACGGAGTCTGAGAAGCGTGGGATGGACCTGTTCTTCTCCGAGAAGTTCGAGTGCCACCACTGCCATGGCGGGATGCACCTGTCCCGCTCGCTCAGCCACGAACGGCTCGCCCACGCGTCGATCGCGTTCGACAACACCGGGCTGTACGAGGCCTACCCCTTCAACGACCTCGGCCTGTACGAGTCCACCGGGCGACCGGCCGACGAAGGACGCTACCGGCCCCCAAGCCTCCGGAACGTGGCGTTGACCGCGCCCTACATGCACGACGGCTCCGTCGACACCTTGGAGGAGGTCCTGACGATCTACGCGGATGGCGGCCGCGTGCTGTCCAGCGGCCCCCACGCCGGCGATGGGCGCGCCCACCCCGCCAAGAGTGCCTTCGTCATCGGATTTGATGCGACGGAACAGGAATTTTCCGATCTGCTCGCGTTCCTCCGAGCATTGACAGACGTGTCACTCCTCGACGAAGAGCGGGTTTCGAACCCGTTCGAACGCTGAACGAAAACAGGCTTGCTCCTTACCTGCTGCGTCCAACCTGCATTTTCATCCTTGCCGGCGTTCGTGATCACGTGTACCCCACGATCGAACGCCGACAGTGGACCCGCGGCGTGATGAGGAGGATCCATGATCCAAGAGCGCATCGACGACCTCTCCGCCCTGCCGGAGCAGCTCAAGACCCAGCTGGACCAGAACCTGCGCAAGGCGCGCCGGTGGTTCTGGGATGCCCGCGAGAAGGCCGCGCTCAAGACCTTCGAGACGCACGTCGCCGCGCTCGACCGCGCGACCGCGCTGGCCGCCCAGGCGGGCGAGTACGCCGGTGAGCAGGCCGGCGAGACCGCCAAGAGCCTCGTGGGCGCGTTCGAGAAGGCCACCATCGCGCCGCCCGTCGCCGGGTACGACGAGATGAACGTGCGCGAGGCCATGGCGTCGCTGCGCGAGATCGACCGCTACGGTCTGCTCCGCGTCGAGCGCTACGAGTCGGCCCACAAGGCCCGCAAGACCGTGCTGGACGCGATCTCCCGCGAGGTCGACCGCCGCGCCCGTCTCGCCGAGCTCGGCGCCTGAGTCGATTCGCGGGGGATTCGCGGGGCGTGCACGCGTCCCGCACCCTCCAGGTCCCGTCCCGATCCCTCCGGCCCTCGGAGTGCGCGGGCAGGACCTACTCCACGGCCGCCCCTCTCCTCCTCGTGAGGTGACGGGCGGCCGCGTGCGTTGTGGCGTCGCGACCATCGAACCCGCAGCCCACCGGCCACAGGCCACAGGCAGGCCACGCGCGACTCAGAGCAAGGAAGGCCAGACAGGCAGCCCGTTCGACGCCGGCTCCCCTGGGCGGCCCACGACCTGGGACGCGCCCACGTCGCTCTCCTGCTCCTTCGTGAGGCGCTGCAGCCGCCCCTGGGCGCGGTAGGGCCAACCCGCGGCGCCCTCAGACAGCACGTTGCTGGCGCTCGGGAGCAGCTCCACCGCCCAGACCCGCTCCTCGAGGATGGCGTCGTACGGGCTGATCACCCCGACCCCGTTGACGGTGCCCTTCCACACCAAGGGTTGGTCCAGGCCCAGATCGACCGATCCCTCCCCGGTGCTCTGCAAGATGTACTTGCCCTGGTACCGATCGACGCGGTGGGCGATCTCCCCGCGACCGAGGGCGGCAGGCGCGATCAACGCCTCGAACCCGGACCGCCCGATGCGCTTGTCGCCACGCGTGAGCGGCGTGCTGAGGGGATCGGGCGAGTCCAGGGAGGACAGCGACGCCCCGGACACGTCCGCACCGCCGAAGTCATCCGGTGCCTCCATCGGGTCGTCGAGCGACATCTGGGTGGTGCCGATGGGCGAGGTGGGCGCGGGCTCGGCACCTTGGCTCTGCAAGGTGCGGAAGCTCGGCATCCAGAACAGGCGGCTGGTCTTCTCGACGAACAGGTTGCCCGGCGTGATGCCGCCCTTTGGAAGGTGGAGATCGAACCCGGCGAAGGCGCCCCACAAGATCTGACGCAGGTTCTCGTACTGCACCTGGGTGCGCCGATACCACTGATCCTCTCCGACGAGGGTGAGGTTGTCGACGCGGCCGTCGGCCGTGGCCTGCAGACGCACGGTGAGGCCCTTGAGGCGGCCCACGTTGTCGTCGATCACGCCCTGGGCGTGCTTGATGCCCTTCTGCCAGGGTGCCGCGGACAGGGCGGCCGACTCGATCGTGCAGTCGACCTCCTTGCGGCGCGGCCCGACCGTCTCCGCGAGCACGCACGAGGTGACCAGCCGCACGTCGAACGCCACGGACTGGACCTCGTGGTTCTTGGACGCGTACAGCGCGCTGGGGAACGGCAGGATCACCTGCGCATCGACCCGCCAGCGGGTGTCGTCCCACCGGGCGAACGGATCGGAGACGACCAGGACCTCCGCCGCCGCGTCGTCGACGCCGGCCTCTGCCCCAGGCGCCGCGACGGCGAGGGGGGTGGCGCCGAGGAGTCCAAGCCCGACGATCGTGGACAAACCATGCAGATGGGTGCGCATTCGAACCTCCGACACACCACAACCTGTCACGGGACGCCCCCGGGTCAAGCGGTCTCGACACCAATCGACGGTCCGGTGGGAAGGGCCACGTCGCCTGGTGCGCACCGCCGGTCGCGGTCAGCGGCTGGGCTTGACGCGTGGGAGCCATCGGGGGACGACGCCCGACCGTGGTCCCACCGACCGGAGCGCCCCGTCGTGTCCGCCGTCTCCCGCCAGTTCGAGTTCGCCCTCCCCGGGCTGACGCTGTCCTGCGGGGCAGGGCTCGAACGGGTGATCGTGCGCGGGCACCACGAGGGACCCGCAGAGGATGCCACCGCCTTCGCGGCGCGGGTGGATCTGCACCCGGCTGATCCGGGCCCGGAGTCCCTGGTGCGACGGGACGCGCACGCGGTCGCCGCAGTGCCCTCCCTGCGCACCGGTTCCCTGCCCGATGACATCCCCACGGTGCTGTGCGTGCACGCCCTGACCGCGGACAGCCGGGTGGGGGGACCGGGCGGCTGGTGGTCGGATCGGGTCGGGCCGGGACGTCCGATCGACACCCGCCTGGTGCGTGTGCTGTGCATGAACAACCTCGGGTCCTGCTACGGCACGACCGGCCCTGCCGACGCCGGGTTCCCCCGCCTGCGGGACGCCAAGGACCGGTGGCCCGCGCCGAGCGACGGGTTCCACAAGGGACGCTTCTCCCGCCCGGCCGACGAGCTGCCCGCCCCGATCACGACCTGGGATCAGGCCCGGGTGCTGCTGGCCGCCCTCGATGCCCTGGGCATCCACACGGTCGACGTGCTGGTGGGCGGCAGCGTGGGGGGCATGGTCGCGCTGGCCCTCGCCGCCCTGGCCCCCGAGCGCTTCCCGGCCATCGTCCCCATCGCCACGCTCGACCACGCCACCCCGTGGATCATCGGGTGGAACCACATCGCACGCCAGGTGCTGTCCGAAGCCCTCGCCCGCGGGGAAGACGGCACGGACGCGCTGCGCTTCGCCCGCCAGCTCGCCCACATGACCTACCGCAGCAACGCGGGGTTGATGGCCCGCCATGGCCGCGCGCAGGTGGGGACGGACGCCTGGTCGGCCAACGCGCCCTACCGGGTCCAGTCCTACCTGACGCATCAGGGCGACAAGCTGGTCCGGCGCTTCGATCCGCGGTCCTACCTCAGCCAGCTCGACGCGATGGATCACCACGACCTCGCGACCCCGCCACCGCCCCCCGACCCGCACGAGACGTGGACCCGGCCGCCCGGCCCGTGGCCTGGCCTGGCCCGCATCACCGGCCGTGTGGACGCCGTCGCGATCGACACCGACGAGCTGTTCTTCGCGCAGGACCTGCACGCCATGGTCGTGCGCCACCGGGCCCACGGCGGCGTCGGCCACTGGTCGCTGATCCGGAGCGCGCACGGCCACGACGCGTTCTTGATGCCGTCCGCCACCCTCGACGACACCCTGCACGGCGCGATCCAGCGCCTCGATCCCGAGAGGTTCCCGTGAGTCTGCGTGTCCTGAAGTTCGGCGGCACCAGCGTGGGTTCCGCGTCCCGCGTCGCCCGGGCCGCCGAGCTCATCGCCCAGGAGGCCACCCTCGGCCCCGTCGCCGTCGTCGTGAGCGCGATGGGCAAGACCACCGACCGCCTCCTCGCCGCCGCAGAAGCCGCGGCCCGGGGTGACGACGAGGGCGCCCGGCAGCACGCCGAGACCGTCCGACGCATCTCCCACCAGGGCGTCGGCCTCGACGACGACGATCCCGTCCACCGCGTGATCGACACCCTGTGCGAGGACCTGGGCCGCCTGCTGTACGGGGTCTCCCTGCTCCGGGAGCACAGCCCCGCCAGCCTGGACCTCATCCTCAGCTTCGGCGAACGCCTCAGCGCCACCGGCGTCGCCGCCCACCTGCGGGCCGCGGGCCACCCTGCGCGCATGGTGGACGCGCGCGACTTCGTCGCCACCAACGACCGGTTTGGCGACGCCGTGGTGGACCTCACCCTCACCGGAGAGCGGATCGCGGACCTCGCCCCTGGATGGACCGACGCGATCCCGGTCGTCACCGGATTCCTGGGACGCGCGCCGGACGGCCGCACCACCACCCTGGGCCGCAACGGCAGCGACTACACCGCCACCCTGCTCGCGCGGGCGCTCGGGGCCTCCGAGGTCCAGATCTGGACCGACGTCCCTGGCGTGTACACGGCCGACCCGGCCCTGGTGGACGAGGCCTGGCCCCTCACGGCGATGACCTACGGCGAGGCGCTCGAGCTCGCGACCTTCGGCGCCCGCATGTTCCACCCGCGCACGATGATCCCGCTGATCGAGTCGGGCATCCCGATGCGGATCCGCTCCACCCTGGAGCCCGACGCCCCCGGGACCCGGATCGACCCGTTTGGCTCCGACGATCGGGACCGCGCCACGAGCGTGACCAGCCTGGAGGCCCAAGCGCTGCTCGACCTCCAGGTCCGGCGGCTGGGCCACACCGTGCGGCTCGCCGAGCGCGTCCAGGCAGGCTTGGCCGCGGCCGACGTACCGGTGTGGATGATGACCCAGTCCGCGATGGGCCAAGCGATCGGGGTGGTCGTGCCCCACGCCGACGCCGACCGGGCCTTGAGCCTCCTGTTCGACACGTTCGCCGAGGAGATCGCCCGCGGCGACGTCCACGCCCCCACGGTGACCATGCCCGTCACCCTGCTCACGCTGGTGGCCGAAGCGATGGGACGCACCCCGTCGGTCGCCGGACGCCTGTTCGGAGCCCTCGGCGGCATCGGCGTCAACGTCCTCGCGATCGGACAGTCGGCCTCGGCCCGCTCCATCTCGTGCGTGGTCCACGGAGAGGACACCGCCCAGGCAGTCCGCGCGGTCCATGCTGGGTTCAACCTGGCGCATCGCCGCATCACGGTCCTGCTCGCCGGGGCGGGCGTGGTCGGCTCCGAGTTGCTGTCCCAGATCGCGGCCCAGCAGCACACGCTCCGGGAGCGGTCCGGGCTTCACCCGGTCGTGATGGGCGTCGTCACGCGGACCCGCCGGGCGATCGACCCCGACGGCGTCGACCCCTCGGCGTGGGCGGAGGCGCTGGAGGCCGGCGAGCCCGTCGCCCCGGGCGAGCCCGTGTTGACCCCCGCCGTGCTCGATCAGCTCGCGCGTCAGCCGTCCCCGGTCCTCGTGGACTGCACGGCCGCAGAGGGCATGGAGGCGGTGTACGCCGAGGCGTTCGAACGCGGGATCCACGTGGTCGCCGCCAACAAGAAGCCGCTCACCATCCCCACCGCCGACCGCGACGCGCTGCTGGCCACCGCCCGCCGGCACCACCGGGGGTACCGCTACGAGACCACGGTGGGGGCGAGCCTACCCGTGATCGAGACCCTCCAGGATCTGGTGCAGACCGGCGACCGGATTCGGTTGATCGAAGGCAGCTTTTCCGGAACCCTCGGGTACCTCTCGCTGGCCCTGGGACGGGGGGTTCCCCTGGACGAGGCGGTGCGGGCCGCACGCGAGGCCGGGTTCACCGAGCCCCACCCCCGCGACGATCTCTCGGGCCTGGACGCAGCCCGCAAGGCCCTGATCCTGGCGCGCGAGATGGGGCTGTCCCTGGACCTGGAGGACGTGGCGCTCGAGCCCCTGGTGCCGGCCGCCCTGCTCGCCGAAGACGACGTCGACGCCTTCCTCGCCGCCCTGAAGGAGCACGCGCCCACCATGGCTGCCCGCATCGAGGACGCCGCCGCGCGGGGCAAGGTCGTGCGCTACCTGGCGACGATCGATCCCTCCGCGGGGGCGCGAGACGAGCCGGTGCTCCGGGTGGGCCCGACCGAGGTGGACGCGGACCACCCCGCCGCACGCCTGCGCGGGAGCGAGGCCTTCATCGCGTTCCACACCGAGCGCTACGCGACCTGGCCGCTGCTGGTCCAGGGTGCTGGCGCCGGGGGTGCTGTCACGGCTGCGGGCGTGCTGGCCGACGTGCTGCGCCTGGTGGCGACGCTGCGCAGCGGCTGACACCAAGGTGTCGCGTCCAGCGCGACCCCACCGGGCTACGCGGGCTGGCCGGAGGCCCCCATGCGCCGATCCTGCCCTGTCCTGTCCTCGCTGCTCCTGCTCGCGGTCTCGGGAGCTGGCTGCTCCACCGACGGCACGGACCCCGTCGACTCCGATCCCCCCTCCGAGGACGACGGCCCGGCGTTCGGACCCGATCTGGACTGCGGCCCCGAGGTGCTCCCCGCCAACACCGGGGGGCTCCTGCGCCGCTTCCCGTACCTGCAGGACGCCACGCGCGACGGCATGACCATCGCCTGGGGCACCCCCGAGACGTCGGGCGCGGTGCTGCACTGGGGCCCCGACGTCGACCTCGGGCGCACGATCCGGTCCTCGGAACCGATCGTGATCACCGACCTCAACCCCACGATGGCCCTGCACCACGCGCGGGTCACCGGGCTGGAGCCGGGCACGGCGTACTGCTACGCGATCGAGGTCGACGGCGAGATCCGGGCGTCCGGACTCCAGTTCCGCACCGCACCCCGCCACCCCGACACCACGGTCAAGGTCGTGGTGATGGGAGACTACGGCAACGGCAGCGACGCGCAGGCCGAGCTGCGGGACGTCGTGCTGAAGATGGCGTCCGAACAGCGGATCGACCTGTGGCTCACCACCGGGGACAACGCCTACGGCGACGGGCGCCACGACGAATTCCAGCGCAAGGTGTTCGAGGTCTACCAGCGCCTGTGGCATCGCATCCCCGTGTTCACCACCCCCGGCAACCACGACTGGGGAAGCGTCGCCGCCGATAAGGACGACATCACGCCCTACGTGCAGAACTTCTTCCTGCCCGAGCACGGCAACGTCCAGGATCACCCGGAGTCGTACTACAGCCTCGACTTCGGACCGATTCACTGGACCGGACTCGACTCCCACTTCGAGATCGGCGACTCGACCACCACCGGCTCCCCGATCACCCGCCTGACCGAGGCGCCCGACGACGACATGATCGACTGGGCCACCGCCGACGTCGCCGAGGTCGGGGACCGCTGGCGGATCGCGGGCTGGCACCACCCCGCCTACAGCGGCCAGCTCGATCGCGCGCCCGAGCTGCATGTGGTGCTCGAGCTGCTGCCCTGGGCCGAGGCCACCGGCGTGGACCTCATCCTCAACGGGCCCAACCACCTGTACGAGCGCTTCAGCCACCTGGAAGGCGGCGTGAAGAAGACCGAGGGCGGCCAGACCTGGATCGTGACGGGCGGCGGCGGCGCGGGCCCCTACGAGATCGGACCGCACGACCACCGGGACGCCGGCGAGTCGGTCAACCACTTCCTGTGGCTCGAGGTCAGCCGCTGCACGATCGAGGGCAAGGCCATCGCCGGGGACGAGCGCGTGATCGACACGTTCACGATGACCCGCTGCGCGGAGTGACGGACCCGGCATTCCCGGATCCAGACTCTCCAAACCCGTCTTCCCCGAACCAGTCTGGTGGCTCCCGCAGCGTCGTCTCCATCAGGCACAAGCCCCGCGCGGGCGCCTGCTGACGGGCGAGCGCATGGGGCTGACCCCCCAGGCAGGCGGCGAGGTCCTCGGGCGTCGCATGGCCCCGGGCCACGTGGACGATCGCCCCCACCAGGGCCCGCACCCCCCGCATCGGGAACCCGTCCCCCCGCACGGTGAGGTCCCACCGGGTTCCCTGCCGCGCCCACGCCGCGTGGGTGATCGTCCGGGTGAGATCCTCGCGCGTGTCGTCCCGTCGTCGGAACGACTCGAACGACACCCGCCCCCGCACGACCGCCGCCGCCGCGACGAGCCCGTCCCACGGCACGGACACCCGCCAGGCGAACGGCGCGAGGAAAGGATCGCCTGGGTGGGACGCGTCGATCGTGTACCGGTAGGACTTGTCCACGACCGCCACCCGCGGCGGGTCGGGCAGCGCCGCGACGCGAACAGGGCGCACGTCGTCGGGAAGCTGGTGGACCAGCGCGCCCCACCACGACGCCAGCGTCCGATCGGGCAGCCCCTGCAGCACGAACAGGCCCTCACGCGCGTGCACGCCCGCATCCGTGCGCGACAACACGTCGATCGCCACCCCGTCCGCCCCGACCCGCGCCAGCCCCTCCCGAAGCACGCCCGCAACGGTGCGCACGCCCTCGGCCTCGGCCGCGCCGTGAAGGCCCGTGCCGTCCCATGCCAGCGCCACCAGGTGTGCCATCTCCGCTCCTGTCGAACGTGGCCGAAGGGCCGTCCGCAAGGGACCGGCAAACCCCGCGCAGGGCGCCGTGGACCCGGGTTAGCCGCGCGCCATGACCGCTGCCTCCCCTCGCCCCGACACCGTCCTGCGCTGGGCAATCCTCCTGCTCGCCGGCTGTGCGCTGGACGAAGACCGCTTCATCGCCGAGGCCGGCGCGGCGTACTGCGCCCGGTACAAGGCCTGCGACGAGCGGGCCTACTGGACCACCTGGGAGGATGGAACGCCCGCGTGCGAGGCCGATCTCGACAACCGCCTGGGCGACAAGCGGTTCGGGAACGGCAACGTCGCGTGTACCTGGCAAGCCGACCCAGCCCAGGACTGCCTGGACGCGATCGCCCAGGACGACTGCGACCCCATCCTCACGTCCGGCTACGTCGACGCGTGCGCCGATCCCGTGTGGGACTGCGTCAGCCTGGTTCGAGCGGTCTCGCGGGACTGACCGGATCGGGTTGGGTTCCCCACCCCTCCAGCCGCGAAGCTAGAGGCGCTCCAGCGCCCGTCCCCTCGCCGTGTTGGCCGCCCCCTCCCAGGAAGTCCCGATGGTCCTCCGCCTCGCCGTGCCCGCCTTCGCCCTCCTCGTCGCCGCCGCGTGCTCCAGCACGCCCACGCCGGCACCCATCGTCGCCGAGGAGGCGCCCACCACGCCCGACGTCGCGGACCCAGACGCCGCCCCCGCCACCTCGCCATCCGACATCCCCCTCCCCACCCCGCGCCTCGAGACCCCCACAGGCCGGATCGACCGGATCGACCGGTCCCGCCTCATCCTCCAGCGCACCGAGGTCGTCCCGAGCGGCTGGACCGAGATCCTGCGCGTGCTGGACGACGGCAGCACCCAGCATGGCCGCGGACCCACGGACAACCTCACCTGGACCGAGACCCGTCCGCTCCTTCCCCCCGCGCGGCGCAACCTCGACGAGCTCCGCGCCCTGCCCGCCCTCGACGAGATGCGGGCCAACGTCGGCCAGCGTCCCACCTTCGGCGAGCCCCAACACCGGGTCCGGTGGGAGATCCTCAAGCCGGACGGGGAGGTCAAGCGGGTCACCGTGTACGGCCACCCCCAGGCCCGGGTCCCGCTGTTCGATCACTTCCAGCGCCAGGTGCTCGCCGCCCTGTACGAGGAGGTCCCGGAGCTTCGCGGCGCCCTCGACGCCCCCGCCCACGGGGGGTTCGTGCCGCTCGCCTGCCGGGTGTCGCAGGTTCGCGACATCCAGCCGCTCGCGGTCGCGATCGAGCGGGCCCGGAGCCCTGGGGTCGACCCCTCCGGCGGGGAGGCCGTCCTGACCCTGCACACGCTCGATCCCGCCGGAGGCATGGCCAGCACCCTGCTCGACGACGGCAGGGTCCGCCACATCGGCCGGGACGGCACGATCACCGGGGGACGGCTCAGCGACGCCGATCACCGCCTGGCCCACGAGCTGCTCGCCGCGATGGACGGCGGGCGCCTCACCCTCACCTGTCCGTAGGCCGGCATGCACGCCCCCACGGTCCCTCGGCTCCCCGCCACCGGCCTCCTCCTCCTCCTCGGCGCCTGTACGCCCGACGGCCCCGACGGCGCTGCTGACGGTGAGACGGACGCGCACGACCCCGACGCCCGCACCTGGGTCCCCATCCCCGCGATGCCCGCTGCCGACGTCGCGACCGATCGCCTGTGCCAGGTCCCCGACGAGTCCGCCCCTGGGTTCTCGCCCGACCCCGACGCGATCCAGATCGCCTGTCGGGTGGAGACGATGTCGTACGCGCCCACCGATCTGCCCGCCCCCGACGGCCCGCTGTGGGCGATGACGTTCAACATCGAGCGGGGCCTCCAGCTCGACGGCATCCTGGACGCGTTCGACGCCGGAGACCTCCCCCTCCCCGACCTCCTGCTGCTCAGCGAGGTCGACCGCGGCTGCTCCCGCACGGGAACCGAAGACGTCACCCGACGCCTCGCCGAGCACCTCGGGATGGACGCCGTGTTCGGCGTGGAGTTCGTCGAGCTTCCCCGCACCGACGGCTCCGGTGGGTCGATCGGCGCCGCCTGCGAGCACGGCAACGCGGTGCTCAGCCGGTACCCCCTCGGCAACGCCCAGTGGGGGATCCACGACGCCAACCTGTCCTGGTACCAGCCACCGGAGGACCGGACCTCCGGCGAGCCACGCCTCGGGGGACGCAGCTGGGTGGCGGCCGATGCACGGGTGGGAGACCAGCTCGTGCGCCTCGTCAGCCTGCACTTCGAGTCTCGGTCTGAGTCCTGGTCGACCATCCATCCCGCCCAGGCCGCCGAAGCCGCCGAGGTGGGCAGCGCCCCCGGTGGGCCTGCGATCGTGGCGGGGGACACCAACTTCCCCGCCTACTCCTTCGACCTGGCGCGCGACGACGGCACGGTGAACGATCCCGGCGCCGCCGCGATCCTCGACCGCGGATACGTCGATGCCCACGACCCACTGCCGGTCTCCGAGCGCGCCACCCGCAGCGGCTTGGTGATCGATCTGCTGTTCGGCCGCGGCGTGACCTTCTCCGACCCCGCCGTGTGCGCCGCGTCGCTGTGCAGCGGCTTGAGCGACCACCAGGCTGTGTGGTCCCGCGTCTCTCTGCTCCCCAGCGAAGACACCCCGCCCGCACCCTGACGGGATCGGTGCCTCCCCGCCACGTGACAGGGCCTCGCCAGCGTGCCACGGGTCGGAGGAGGGGTGACGATGCTCGGCACGCACTGGTTGGCCCACGCGATCGACGCAGCACCCGAGGCGTTGTCCGATCCCGCCTGCCTCGCGGAGCTCTTGCTGGGGCTGGCCGCCGACCTCCAGCTGACGCCCTTGTCGGCGCCCCTGGTCGCCCCCGCACGCGGTGGGCTGGCCGGCGTGGTCCTGCTCGCCGAGAGCCACGCGGCGATCCACGCAGACGACGCCACCCGCAGCGCGATGGTCGACGTGTTCAGCTGCCGATCCGCCGGCGGACCCGATGGATCGGGTGGGCTGGACGGCGACCTCGCCGCGGCGCGCGTGGCAAAGGCCCTGCGCACGGAGACGGTCCGGTGGCACACCGTGGCCCGGGCGGCGACGGCCCCGGAGGCACCATGAACCGCCTCGCCCGCGCCCACCGCCGCACCCACTGGCGCGTGCCGCCCGCGGAGCACGCCCGCGATGCCCTCGACGCCCTCGCGCTGCGTGGACATCGCCAGGACCACACGTTCTCGCCCCAGGGCTCCAGCGCGGTGTGCGTCGCCGACACGGTCACCGTCGCCATCCACACCTGGCCCGAGCTTGGGCTCGCGACCCTCGACCACTACGGACCCCTTCCCCCCGGCGCCGAGGAACGCCTCGCAGCCCGGGGCTGGACCCCCCTCCCGGAGGACCGACGATGCTGATCGCCACCACCCTGCACCCCGTCCTCGACAGCGTGATGTACACCTTCCTCGGCCTGGCCTTGTTCGGCTTGTCGCTGTGGATCGCCGCCAAGCTGGCGCCGTTCAGCATCGTCAAGGAGATCGAGGAGGACCAGAACACCGCCCTGGGCGTGATGCTCGGCGCCATGTTCATCGGCATCGCGATCATCGTCGCCGCCGCGATCGGCTGAGGCGCTGCGCGTGTCCGTCCTGTCCTGCCCCAACTGCGGAACCCCGCACGAGCCCGCCAACCCGGGCATCGCGCTGATCGCCTGCGACAGCTGCGGGAGCACGCTGTACCGCGAGGGCGACCTGCTGCGACAAGGGGTGGAGGCCCGCCTCGCCGAGCCCCGGTCCTCCCTGGCCGTGGGCAAGGAGGGGTCGGTCCAAGGGCGGGCGATGACGGTCGTCGGCCGGGCGGGCTTCTCGTGGGGCGGGGGCCGGTGGGACGAGTGGTACGTGGTCGACCGCACCGGGCGCGAGGCGTGGCTGGTCGAGGACGGCCGCCGGTACACCCTCGAGACCCCGATCGATCCCCCGGCCGGCCTCGCCGGGGTCCGCAACGTCGGCGACCAGGTGTTGGTGGACGGCGTCCCGTTCGAGGTGCGCGAGATCGGACACGCCACCTGTGAGGGCGCCCAAGGACAGCTCCCCCGGCCGGTGCAGCCGGAGAGCGTCTACGCCTTCCTCGATCTCGACGAGCTCCAAGGAGGGCGCCGTCTGCTCGTGGAGCGCGATCCCGACGGCGAGATCGAGGCGTTCCTCGGCACCGTCCTGGACCCCACCGCCGTGGACTTCGGGGTCGCCGACACCCCCTCCGGACCCGCCACCCAGGCCCACGCCGTGCGCTGCCCACAGTGCGGCGCCCCCACCGAGGTCCCCACCCAGCGCGATCCCGTCGTCACCTTGGCCTGCGGCTACTGCGACGCGGTGTTCGAGCCCGACGGCGAGGTGGGCACCCTGCTCGGACGCCGCGGGGAGACGCCGCCGTACCTGCTGGAGATCGGCGACACGGGTAGCCTCCAGGGCGTCGACTGGGAGGTCGTGGGCCGGATGCTCCACGTCGAGCCCGATGGCTGGCGCACCGCGGAGTTCCTGCTGCACAACCCGACCGCGGGCTACGCCTGGTTGGAGGAGTCCAACGGCCACTGCGTGCTGCTCGAGCGCGCCACCCGAACCCCATCGCTACGTCAGATCCAGGCCCTGACGCCAGGTGGACGGGCCCGCATCGACGGCGTGTCGTACCGCATGGTCGAGGTGGGGACGTCGGAGCTCCAGCACGTCGACGGGGCGCTCCCCTGGCGCGCGCGGTTCGGCGACGAGTCGATGTACGTCGACCTGATCCACCCTCCGCTCGTCGCCAGCGTCAGCGTCGGCGAAGGCGAAGCGGAGTTCTTCACGGGGGTCTGGCTCCCTGGCCACGACGTCGCCGCAGCGTTTGACCGGTCCGATCGGTACCACGGCGCCCGAGGCATCCACCCCGCACAGCCCAACCCGGTGTCGGGGTGGCTCGGGGTGGCGGGGGTCGCCGTGGTCGCCGCGGTGATCAACTGTGGGCTGGGCGGCATGACCACCGACGGTGCCCTCGTCCACCAGGGAACCTTCTCGGTCTCCGAGGCCGCCGCGCTGGGTGGAGACGCCAGGCACCAGGCCGAGGACGTCTTGTCCGATCCGTTCCCGCTGGGCGTCGGCCCCGGGAGCCGGATCGAGCTGCGCACCAACGTCGACAACTCCTGGGTGTGGACCGCCGTCGAGCTGATCGACGGAGACGGCGACGGCCTCGACGCGGAGCCCCAGGGCCTGTTCTCCGAGGAGGTCGGCTACTACCACGGGGTCGAGGACGGCGAGTCGTGGTCCGAAGGCTCCACCCGCAAGGACCTCTGGTTCCGGACGCCCGAGCCGGGCACCTACCGCCTGCGCCTCGCGGCCGAGTCCGACCGCCCGACCCAGGTGGGGTATCGGGTGTACGACGGCGCCAAGCCCACCACTGGGTTCTGGCTCGTCGCCGCGCTGGGCGCGCTCGTCGCCGGGATCCTCGGCGCCTGGTTCGTCTCCATCGAGGGAAGCCGCATCTCCGACGACGAGGACGACTGAGATGGTCCGTTTGCTCGCCGCCATCATCGCATTCGCTGGCCTCACCCTGGGCGCCATGGCCTGGGCCGAGTCCGGCACGGGCCTGACCTCCCTGGACAGCACCGTCGCGACCCTGCGTGCCGGGAGTGTCCGCGGCGGACGCGTCTACGTCGGTGGCGGCCTCCGAAGCGGAAAATAGCGTGGAATCGATCGAAGACCCCACCGGACCTGGGGAGGCTGGTCCCGAGGCCGCGCGCCGGCTGCTCCTGTTGTCGTCGGTGTTCGCGGTGGCGGTCGCGGGGCTCGTCTACGAGCTGATCGCCGGCACGCTGTCGACGTACCTGCTCGGGGCGAGCGTCACCGTGTTCTCCCTGGTGATCGGCCTGTTCCTGTCGGCGATGGGCCTCGGCGCCTGGCTCGCCCAGTACGTGCGCGAGCAGCTCGTCGCGACCTTCGTCGGGGCGGAGATCGCACTCGCCGCCGTCGGTGGGTCCTCGGCGCTCCTGCTGTTCGTCGCGTTCGCCACCCTCGGGGAGGGCTACGCCGTGGCGGTCGCGGGGCTCTGCCTGGTCA
>JAUHWK010000498.1 GCA_030424555.1 bacterium
CCCGTGTCGCGGGGCTCCCCCCGAAGGCCGCGCACGCCACGACGCGTGGCTGTCTGCCCTCGCACGAGACGCGGTGTCGGCCAGCCCCGAGCCGGTCGACTCCTGACCCGGCTCAGGCGCCGAGCAGCAGGCGCGACGAGGCCACCAGCACCGCGGCGATCAGCAAGGCGCGCAGCACGCCCGGTCCCCACGACACCGTGAACCGGGCCCCCAGCACGCCCCCCACGGACGCCCCGGCCGCGAGCAGCAGGCCGGGCATCCAATGCACGTGCCCGGCGGCGACGAACACCCCGAGCGCAGGCAGCGTGAACAGCGCGACGAGCCCGACCTTTGCGGCGTGGGCATCCGCGAGCCGCAGACCCGCCGCGACCACGCCGGCGGTCGCGAGCAGCACGCCCACACCGGCCTGCACAAACCCGCCGTACAGGCCGATCCCCAGGTAGACCACGCCCCGCGCGGGCCGCGACCAGGGCGTTCCCTCGGTGTCCAGGGTGTCGGTCGGTCGCGCGAGCAACACCCCGAGCATGGCGAGCAGCACCACACCGATCACCTTGCGGAGCACGGCCTCGTCGAGCGGCAGGCTGGCCGTGGCCCCGATCGCGGCCCCCACGCATGCGACCACTGCATCCCCAGCGTCCATCGCCCGCGGCAGCATCTCCTGGCGTCGGAACTTCTCACCTGCCGTCAGCGACCCCACCAGCACGCCCACCCGGTTGGTGCCGTTGGCGTCCGCGGCCCCCATGCCGCCGACGAACATCAGCAGCGGCAAGGTGAGCAACGATCCGCCGCCCGCCACCGTGTTCACCACGCCGGCCACCAGGCCCCCGAGCACCAGGGCGAGGCCTTCCCACCAGGACATGCGATCAGCCCATCGGCGGGAGATCGGGGGGCGGCGGCGGATCGGGGACGTCGTCCAGCGTGAGGGCGGGAGGACGCTCCGGATGGGCCGGCACGCCCCCCATCGCGGCGATCGCCGCCTGGCCGCGTCGGCGGATCGCGACGATGCGGGTGTCGTACCGCTCGGACAGCGTGATCGGCATGTCCTCGGTGAACCGCAGGTACAGGCGCAGATCGTCCAAGGCGGCGTGGAAGGCGTCCATCGCGACCAGCTGCTCCTCGGTGAGCAGGGCGAGGTCGGCCACCGCCACCGTGCGCCACCGGGTGAACAGGGTCTCGAGGAAGGGCTCGCGCGACCGCAGCCGCGCCCAGACGCCCATCATGAACCCCTTGCGCGCCTCCAGATCGTGCACGATCCGATCGGCCTCCAGCGCCAGCAGCGCCCGCAAGCGCGCCACCCGCTGGCCTTCGTCCTGTCCCTGAGACCCCGACACCGTGTCTCCTCGCCGCGCTGGACGTGGCCCGCGTAGTAGCCTGCCCCGTCGGCGGACGCGCGGTACCCTGTCGCGGGTCCCTCCTCCCCCGTCCCGGAGTGTTCGTGCGCGCGATGCCAGCCGCCTTGCTGTCCGTCCTCGCCACGTGGGGGTCCCCCGCCTGGGCCGATCCCACGGTGCCCACACCCGACGAGACGATCGTCAGCGTGGAGAGCGAGCGCCGCACGGTGTTCAAGTTCACGATCGATCGCTGCACCCGGTACCGGGGCCGCGTGGTGGACGAGCGCACCCCAGAAGAAGCGGTCGACCCTTCGATCGTGGTGTGGCTGGTCAACGCCACCGAGGAGACCTGCTGGTGGGACGGCGTGGTGCTGCTCGGCACCCTCACCGGACGCGCCACGGCCCGGCCCCTGCCCCCCGAGGGCCTCGGCCTGATGCTGGAGCCAGGCAAGACCTTGGAGATCGAGCTGTGGCCCGACAGCGGCCCCGGCGTTCGCCCCGTGATCGAGCTGCAGCTGCCACCGCAGGGCACCCTCGTCCTCAAGGCCGACCCCGACGCGACGCCGTCGGAGCCGGAGGGTCAGGCCGATCCCGGTTCCCCACCCAGCGCGGCGCCAGCGTCCCCGTCCCCAGCGCCCGAGACCACGGTTCCGGGCCAGCAGGGATGATCGGCAGGCAGAGGCCGCCGTCTTGATCGCGGGGGTCTGGCTCGTCTCCGCGGGGAACGCTCCGCTCGCCAGCAACCCCGCGCGGACACCTCCCTACAGAGCGCTGGCGTCATTCGGCGTGCGGTCTCCCCCCCCCCAGCCCTCGAAGGGCGAAGGGGGGCGGGTCAGGAGGGACGTGGGGGGGGGCCCCGCCGACGGAGCCGCGGCCCGGGTATTGGCCGAGGCTCATCGAGCCCACATCAGCCGCTGGTTCTTCGAATGCACCCCCGAGATCCACCGTGGCCTGGCGGTGACGTACGTGACCGACCCGCGCTTCACCCAGAGCTACGACGAGGAGGCGCCTTGGCTGGCGACCTTCGTGCGAGAGGCCATCGAGGCGCTGTATGCAGGGCGAACACGTACCCTGTGAGGCTACGCCTCCTTGCACACATCCGAGCAGTCCTCGAGCTCGGGTGTGTCTGCACAGTCGTCGTTGCAGCACTCGGCGCCGTGGTTGGATGCGCCGGCGGCACAGGCGCAGGCCTCGATCTCGTCGTGCTCAGTCTCGCACTCGTAGAGGACGTCCGAGTCGTCGGTTCCACAAGCGGAGAGGAGGAACGGTACGGGGAAGAACAGCTTGCGATACATGGGTGTCTCCCTGATTTTTTCGTGGCATCGACTAGGACAGCCCGCGGCCTTCGGTTCGTCGCGGCGTCGCGGCGCACCGCTACGGATCATTCATCGCAGGCCGACCAACGATCCTCCACGATGCAGGTCCCCGCGATGGGTCCGCCCCCCGGGTCGATCTCCGTCCGCAGCCAGCCCACGGCCCCCGGAAAACAATCTTCGGTGATCCGCCCATGGGACACGACCTCATGTCCCGACGCCGTGACCCTCACGCCAAAGTCGACGGAGGCGTTGCACGGCGGCCCCGCCCAGGGGAAGCCGCCCGGTTCCCAGTGCATCCACACCGCCGGATCGATCCCGGCCGTGGTTGACGCAATGAGCGCTTCATCCGGCGTGTCGATCGTACCGAGCCGATCCACGACGTCATCGAGGTCCAGCGTCACCACCTGACCGTCCGCCTGCGCCACGACGGCGGTCCAAGGCAGCCCTGG
>JAUHWK010000050.1 GCA_030424555.1 bacterium
CCCGGAGCGGTGGATGTTCCACGGGCCAGCGTTCCAGGGCATCGTCGATCTGGGTCCCACGGGTGCGGACGGGATCGAGGGCGCCGTCGTGTCGCTGCCGACGCCGGGTGCGACGATGGACAACGTCGGCCAGGTGTTCGGGTTCTGGGGGTTCGAGCGCCTGGATCAGGATGGACTGGGCTTCCCGGCACGCATCGGTCGGATGACGTTCCACGGCCCGATCCCCGAGCCGGGGGCGCGGCTGGAGGTGCGTGCGTGGATCGACGGCGTCACCCCGGCGGCGTACCGCGGCGCGATGGAGGTCCAGCACCGGGGCGTGGTGTGGTGCACCATCGACGGCTGGGAGAACCGGCGGTTCGAGACCGACGACGTCGTGTTCCCCTTCCTGCGAAAGCCGGGCGTCCACGGGCTCGCGGAGCCCCTGGGAGACGGCGTGTTCGGCGTGCGGGAGCGCTGGCGGACGGCCGCGAGCCGCGAGCTGTTGATCCGTCGCTACCTGGACCGCACCCACCTCGCGCGCTGGGAGCAGGTGGCGCCGTGGGACCGGCGTACCTGGGTGCTGCGCCGGGTGGCGGCGTGCGACGCGGTCCGCGCCTGGCTGTGGGATGACGGCCACGGACCGCTGTTCCCGATCGAGGTCCAGGTGGACGATGCGCCGGATGGCGGCCTCGTGGTCCACACCCCCACCGGCCGGGACCTGCGGGTGGTGGTGCAGGTCGGGGACGGGGTCGCGGTGGCGGCGGTCGCCGAGGGAGAGGTCCCGACGTTGGGACCGGATGCGCTGGCGTTGGCTGGCCGCGACGACGACGACGACACCCACGCGGTTGCGTGAGGTCCGGAGGACGGCATGAGCGAGAGCACCCTGCACGCGATCACCGGCATGATCGGCGAGGTCCTGGGCGACGAGATGGTGGACGAGCCCATCACCATGGAGACCTCGTTCGCCGACGACCTGGAGATCGAGAGCATCGAGCTGGTTCAGCTGGCCGAGCTGGTCGAGGCACGGTGGGGCGAGAAGGTCGACTTCAACGCCTGGATCGCAGGACAGTCGATCGACGACGTGATCTCGCTCACCGTCGGGGACCTCGTCACGTTCGTCGACTCGTGCCTCTGATCGACGGACCGGCAGGGGCGCTGCACGTCGTGGACGTGGGGCCGGGGGGCCCTGGCACGCCGCTGGTGATGCTGCACGGCCTGCTGCTGGGCAACGTGGCGAGCTGGTACTTCACCGCGGCGCCGACGCTCGCCCGGTCTCGGCCGGTGCGTCTGTACGACCTGCGGGGCCACGGGCGCAGCGCGCGGCCCGCCAGCGGGTACGATCCAGACACGATGGCGGACGATCTCGACGCGGTCGTGGCCGATCTCCCCGGTCCGATCGACCTCGTGGGCCACAGCTACGGGGCGCGGGTGGCGCTGGCGTGGGCCGCCCGCAACCCCGGCCGGGTCCGGCGGATCGTGCTGGTGGAGATCCCCGGTCGAACCGGGGCGAACGCGGAGATCTCGGCGTTCTTCGAGGCGGGGCCCGAGGCGATGGTCGCGGCCCTCCCCGAGGGACTCCGTGCGGCGGTCGCGAATGGCCGGCGTCAGGCGCGGCGCTTGCTCACAAACCTCGCGGGGCTCGCCACCCAGACCACCCTGCTCGCGGACCTGGGCTCGGGAGGCGACGTCCCCGACGCTGTCGTCTCCGCGTGTACCCACCCAGTCCTGGTGGTGGTGGGGGCGTCGTCGGCGTGTGCCGACGATGGCCGGGCCTTGGCGTCGCGGCTCGCCGACGCGCGGGTCGAGGTTCTGCCGGGCGGGCACTACCTGCACCTCGATGCCACCGCCGCCCTCACCGAGACCATCGGAGCGTTCCTCGATGGCTGAGATCACCCCCCACGACGTCACCCTGCACGTGCAGACCACGGGCTCGGGATCCCCGGCGGTCCTGTTCCTGCACGGCCTCGTGATGGACAACCTGTCGAGCTGGTACTTCACCGCCGGGACCCGGGTCGCGCGGGATGGCGCCACCGCGGTGTTGATGGACCTGCGGGGGCACGGCCGGAGTGAGCGGCCGGCGACCGGCTACGGCGTGGAGGTCCTGCTGGCCGACATCGTCGGGGTGCTCGACCACCTCGGCCACGCGCAGGTCGTGGTCGCGGGCAACAGCTTCGGCGGACAGCTCGCCGCGGCCCTCGCGATCGCCCACCCCGAGCGGGTGCAGGGGGTCGTGCTGGTGGACGCCCACCTGGGCGCGGAGGGCTGGGGGGATGCGATGGCGTCGACCCTTTCCCTCACGGGCGAGGCGCGTGACACCATGATCGCGACCCACTTCCAGGACTGGCTGGGGCGCCACAGCACGCGCAAGCGCACGCGGCTCGCCGACACGGCGCGGGCGCTGGTGGAGGGCACCACGTTGGTCGCCGACCTCCAGGCGTCGCCGGGGCTTGAGGACGACGCGATCGCCCAGTGGACCATGCCGGTCCTCGCCCTGTACGGACAGGACAGCGACCTGCGGGACGAGCCCGACCGGCTGCGGCGGCTCGTGCCCCACGCGGACGTGCGGGTGTTCGAGGGCGCGACCCACTCGCTGATGTGGGAGCGAACGGCCGAGGTCGTGGACGCGATCGCGGGTTTTGTGGCGGGGTTCCGATGCGAAGGGTGATGATCGTTGTGCCCCCGCTGGTGGGCCACATCCAGCCCACGGTCGCCCTCGGCCAGGCCTTGTTGGCCCGCGGACACGACGTGGTGTGGGTGGGCTACCCCACGCGGCTCGAGGGGCGGGTTCCGCCGGGAGGGCGCCTGCATGCGCTCCAGCACGGGATGGACGATGCCGCGCTCGCGGCCGTCAAGGCGCGGGGCCTGGGGCTTCGTGGGGCGGCAGCGTTCAAGTTCTTGTGGGAGGACCTGTTCTTCCCGCTGTCCCGCGCGATGCTGGACGGCGTGGCCGAGGCCGTGGCGGCCGAGCAGCCGGACGTGATCGTCCACGATCAGCAGGCGTTCGCGGGCGCCCTCGTCGCACGCCGAGCGGGGATCCCGCTGGTGACGAATGCGGCGACGTCGGCCCAACTCTCGGATCCGTTCGACAGCCTTCCTCAGTTTCGAACATGGCTTCAGGACGGGATGGCGTCCTTGGCCGAGGCGGCAGGATTGCCGGCCGATCCGAGCCAGGTGGCGTCCGACACCGCGATCCTGGCCTGGTCGACCCGTGCGCTGGTCGGCGACGCGGCGCTTCCACCCCAGACGGTGCTGGTGGGGCCGGCGCGGGGGCCGAGGGCGGACGCCCCGCCGTTCGCGTGGGACCGACTGGACGATCGCCCCCTGGTGTTCGTCAGCCTGGGCACGGTGTCGATCGACATCGGCGCGCGCTTCTTCGAGGCGGCGGCCACGGTGTTCGCGGAGCGGCCTCACCTCCAGGGCGTGTTGGTGGCGCCGCCCGAGGCGGTGCAGGCCCCCGACAACCTGCTCGTGGCCTCCTACGTCCCCCAGCTCGACCTGCTCGCGCGGTCGACGGCGGCCGTGTGCCACGGGGGCCACAACACCGTGGTCGAAGCACTGAGCGAGGGGCTCCCGCTGGTGGTGGCGCCGGTGCGCGACGACCAGCCGGTGGTCGCGGCGCAGGTCGAGGCGGCGGGCGCAGGGGTGCGGGTTCGGTTTGGACGCATCCGGGCACAGACCCTGGGGGCGGCGCTGGATCGGGTCCTGCAGGACGGGGCGTTCCGGGCGGCGGCGGGCCGGGTGCGGGACAGCTTCGCGGCCGCGGGGGGCCCGGCGCAGGCGGCGGACGTCGTCGAGCGCGTCATGCGCGAAAGGTCGACGCCACCTCGTCCATGAGGGCGTCCATCCGGCCGTCGGAGGCGAGGTTGACCGGGATGCTGGCGAGCAGGTCGAACCCGTCGGGCGTGCCGACCAGCGCCATGAACAGCGAGGTGACGGGGGTCCCGGGGGGGATGAACACCACCTGTCGCCCGGTGAAGCCGGCGCCGTGCAGGGGGGAGGGGTCCATCCGGCCGAGGTTGGAGAGCACGCCGGTGCTTCCGTAGCGCCCGGTCTTGCCGTGCTGGCGTCCGCGGTGGCGGGCGACCGCGCGCATCAGCCACAGTGGAACGTGGCGTAGGCCGTCGGCGGGGAGCAGGCTCGCGGCGGGCTGGTGGGCGGCGATCGCCTGCACGAGGGCGTCGCCGAGGTCGTGGCTGTCCTGCCCGGGCTGGACCTCCAGCGAGATCATCCCCGTGAGGTTTCCGGTGGAGCGCACACTGGGGTGGTCGCGGCGGAGATCGGCGGGGATGTCGAACCGGATCGGGGCGTCGTCGCCGTGGTGGGCGCGGGCGTGGGCGGCGACCGCGTGGGCCACGCGGGGCAGGACGGCTTTGTGCTTTCCGGGGATCGATCGGCGCGTCCAGACCACCTCGTGGGACGTGCCAGTGGGGCGGCCGGTGGGCGCCACGTAGCGGTCTTCGGGGGGCGTCATCGGCTCCAGGCCTTCCGGGCGGGGCAGGTCGCCGTCGAAGGTGGTGTCGGCGTGGCCCACGCACGGCTCGCCGCGGAGCGCGCGGAACACGTCCTCCGCAAAGAACTGGGTTCCGCGGCCGTCCATCGTGGCGTGGGCGGTGCGGAAGGCGACCCGGGGGGTGGGGCCGTGCATCAGGACCACCTCGGTGGTGGGCCCGTGGTGGGGATCGAGGGGCCGCTGGAGCCAGGGGGCGCCGTCGCCCGATCGGCCGTCCCATGGGCTGCCGTCGACCTCGGTGACCGGGGGGACAGGACCCCGGTCGTCCCAGACGGTCCAGCCGACCCAGCCGCGACGGACGACCCGGGCGCCGGGGTTGGCGCGTGTGGCCTCGGCGACGGCCTCACGCCAGCGCGCGGCGTCGAGCGTGCCCTCGCCCTCGACGATCATCTGGTTGTTGAACGGGGCGAACAGCTCGTGGGCGACGACCCAGGCGCGCTCGATGCCGGACATCGGACGACGGTAGGCGGGGACGAGGGTGGTGGTCATGCGTCCTCAGGCGCCATGCGGGCGGTGAACACGCGCTGCTCGGTGCGGGTGTCGAGGTGGGGGACGGCCCACGCGTCGGGCGCGTCGGAGGGGGCGAGGGTGCGAACCTCCGAGAACCCGGCGGACCGCAGGTCGTCGAGCACATCGGCCTGCGATGTGGGATTTTCGGCCAGGCCTTCGCCCCCGGTGAACCGTCGCATCCAGGCGCCGAGCAGGCGGGCGACCCAGCCGGGCGGCGGCTTGTCGGCGGGCGGCACGTAGTCGAACGCGACCCAGCCCCCGGCGGGCCGCAGGCGGGCGGCGATCCGGTGCAGGAGGTCGCGGCGCGCGGCGTCGTCCAGGTACATCAGCAAGCCCTCGGCGAGCACCATCGTGGGGCCGTCGGTCCCGGTGAGGTCGACGAGGTCGGCGCCGCGCAGGTCGGCGGGGAGCCGGGTGAGGGTGGGACGCGCGGACACGGCCTGTCCCTGAGGATCCCGGGCCAGCAGGGCGGCCTTGTACGAGACGACCTCCGGCAGATCGACCTCGGTCCAGGCGACGTCGTGGGTGGCGGTGAACGCGGTGCCGCGGGGGGACAGGCCCGCCGCGAGCTCGAGGACGGTGGTGGCGCCTTGTGCCAGCGCTTCGTGGACCAAGGCGTCCAGCATCACGTGCCGCTGGACGAGCCCGTGCCGCAGGCTGGGGGCGTTGCGGACGAACCACCCGGCGATGCGCAGCACGCCCTCGACCGTGCCGAACACCCGGCGGGTGGCGACGGACGCGTAGCGATCGGCACCCGGCCGCTCGGACCAGGCCCACACCCCGGCGGTGTACAGCGCGGTCACCGGGAGACCGCCACGGGGGACGGGGGGATCGACGGGGGCCACGGCACCTCCGAGGCGACGGCGCGATGACGCCGGCTCGGGGTCCGGCTACCCGCCTCGCGGGAGGTGTGCATGGCGTGGCGTCCGGTCGACCTCGATCCGCTGGTGTTGGTGATGGTGGGCAAGCCCGCCCGCGGCAAGACGTTCACCGCCCGGCGGCTGGCCCGCTACCTGACCTGGCTCGGCTACCGGGCCCGGGTGTTCAACGTCGGGACCTACCGGCGGCGGCACCTGGGGGCGGGTCAGCCCGCGTCGTTCTTCGACCCCGACAACGCCGAGGGGGTGGCCGCCCGGGAGACGATGGCCCGCGAGGCGGTCGATGACCTGATCACCTGGATCGGGGACGGGGGGGAGGTGGGCCTGCTCGACGCCACCAACGGCCGGCGAGACCGACGGGACTGGGTGCGGCGCGCCTGCGAGGAAGCGGGCCTGCGCGTGCTGTTCATCGAGCTGTCGGTGGAGGACGACGGGGTCATCGAGTCCAACGTGCGCGGCACGAAGATCCACGGGCTGGACTACGAGGGGTGGGTGGCCGACGACGCCGTCCGCGACTTCATGCAGCGCATCGCCGCGTACGACCGCGCCTGGCAGCCGCTGGACCCCGCGGAGGGCGACCACATCCGCCTGATCGACGGCGGGCGGCGCATTGAAGCCCAGGGCCTGCACGGACACCTGGCCGGTCGGCTCGCCACGTTCTTGCTCCACCTGCACCACGGCACCCGCTGCATCGTCCTGTCCCGACACGGGGAGAGCCGGTTCAACCTGGAGCATCGGATCGGGGGGGACGCGGAGCTGTCGGACCGGGGCGCGGCCTACGCCCGCCGCCTCCGGGACTGGGTCCATCGCCCAGGCCAGACCGATCTGGACGGCCTCGCCGTGTGGACCAGCACGTTGCGGCGCACGATCGCCACCGCGGCGGACCTGGGGGCCCCCACCCGTCCCTGGAAGCTGCTGGACGAGATCGACGCCGGCGTGTGTGACGGCCTGACCTACGACCAGGTCCACACGCGCTTTCCCGACGAGTTCGCCGCCCGGCGCGCCGACAAGTTCAGCTACCGCTACCCACAGGGCGAGTCCTACCAGGACGTGATCGACCGCCTCGATCCGGTGGTCCTGGAGCTCGAACGCCAACAGCGCCCGCTGATGATCGTCGCCCACCAGGCGGTGCTGCGCGTGCTGTACGGCTACCTCGCGGGGGTCCACCCCCACCGGATCCCGCACCTCGAGATGCCGCTGCACACGGTGATGCGGGTCACGCCGGGGGCGTACGGCACCACCGAGACCCGAGAAGTGCTGGGGCCGGAGGCCGTCCAGACCTGATCGGGCCTACTCCTCCCGGGCGCGGTCGGCGCGCGCGGCGAGGTCGGCGATCGCGCTGGCGACCGTGCGGCGGAGGTCCTGGGTCCAGGCCTCGTGGGCGTCCTTGGGCAGGTGGGCCCGGGCGGAGGCGAGCATGTGGACCGTGAGCATCTCGATCACGGACAGGGCCGCGGCCAGGTTGGGATCGCCGTCGGACGGGACACGGCGGAGATCGCCGCCCACGGCGCGTCGGGCCTGATCCAGGAGCCGCGCCCGGCGGGCGTCGTGGTCGAGGGCGCCGGGGTCGCCTTGGGAGGGCCGGACGGCGTCGCGCAGGGACCGCAGCTCGGCGAGCATGTCCTGCATCGCGCCGGGGACAGCGGGGGCGGGAGCGGGCGTGGCGGTGGCGAGGTGGGTTGCGATGGCCTGCAAGGGCCCCGCGACGGCCTGGAGATCGGGCGGCGGGGCCTCGGCCAGCTGACCGTGGACGGCGCGGAGGGCGCGCGCGAGGTCGGCCAGGTGCTGGGTGGTGCCGCGGTCGGACGCCATGGTCTCGCGAAGCGCCGAGAGCTGCTCGTGGAGGCCGGCGAGGGCGTGCGGCACGGCGGGGTCTCGCAGGCCGGGGCCGAGGGTGCCGACGGCCTCCACCAGCCCGGACAGCACGCCGACCACGCGGGTGGCTGGGTCGTCGCCGTCGCCGCCCATGAGGCGCTGACGCCGGGTCTCCTGCCGGATGGCGTCCAGGCGCTCGGCACCGACCTCGTCGAGGCGTCCTCGGAGCTCCGCGAGCCGGAGGAGGTTGAACTCGGCCCCGGTGGTGAGGGTCTGCGACTCGCCACGGTAGTGGTCGTCGATCAGCCGGTCGACCTCCTCGTCGCGCAGGGCGGGCACGATGCGCTGCGCCAGCTTGGCCATGTTTCGGTAGCTGCCCTGGAGCTGGAACCGGGGCTCGGTCCGGAACCGGTCCTCCATCGCAGCGCTGCGCACGTACTCGGCGTTGACCCGGAGCAGGACGTCGCGGCACCGGAACAGGTGCCGCAGCACGGTGAGGATCTCGGAGCGCTCGACGGCGCTGTAGTCGTGCGACAGCGCGGACGGCGGCAGCTCCTCGCCCTGCGCCATGCGCACCAGGGCATAGACGTCGGCCTGGGCCCGGTCGGCGAGCGGCTGCAGGACCGGGTTGGACGTGAGCGCGTTCTCGACGAAGGACAGGGCGAACACGTCCTCGCGCCCGTCGAGGACGTCGCCGAGGTTGTAGGTGTCGGCGCGGTTGGCGAGCATGTCGGGCACCTGGAACCGGTCGCCGGACTCCGTGTACGGGTTGCCGGCCATCACGACCGCGAACTTGCGTCCCCGCAGGTCGTAGGTGCGGGTGCGCCCGTTCCACACGCCCTCGATGCGGCGGCTGGCGTCGCACAGGGAGATGAACTTCTGGAGCAGCTCGGGGTTCGTGTGCTGGATGTCGTCCAGGTACAGCAGGACGTTGTCGCCGAGCTCGAGCGCTAGGTTGATCTTGTCGACCTCCTGCCGGGCGGTGGCGTTGGGGGCCTCTTCGGGGTCGAGGCTGGTGACGCCGTGGCCGAGGGCCGGGCCGTTGACCTTGACGAACACGAGGCCGAGGCGGTCGGCGACGTACTCCATCAGGGTGGTCTTGCCGTAGCCGGGGGGGCTGACCAGGAGCAGCAAGCCCATCAGGTCGGTGCGCTTGGCGTCGCCGGCGGCGCCGATCTGCTTGGCGAAGTTGTCGCCGATCAGGGGCAGGTAGGCGTCCTGGATGAGCTTGTTGCGCACGAACGCGCTCATCACCTTGGGCTCGAGCTCGTCGATGCGCAGGCGGTGTCGCCAGCGCTCGAGGACGTCGTGACGGGTGGCCCGCCAGGCGCGGAAGCCCGGCACGCGCTCGGTGGCGAAGCGGGTGAGGCGGTCGAGGAAGGGGGCGAGGGACAGGTCCATCGCGCCGTCGCGGACGCGCGGGTGGCGCCCCAGCAAGCCCTGGACCGTGGTGCGGGCCTCGGTGGCCTCCACCTGGATGTCGACCTGGCGCTCGACCAGCCACCACACCGCGGTCTCGAACGCGACGCCGGGATCGGCCGGGGCATCGGCCGTGCTGGCGATCGCCTCGCACCAGGCGTGCAGGACCTGGAGGTGCTCGACGGGACGGTCGGACAGCGCCCGGAGGCGATCGTCGAACGCGCCGCGGCCGCCATGGTCTTCGATCCAGCGGTCGAGGCGGGCGCGCAGGTCCTGGGCGGCGGACGACACGGCCATGCGGGCGGGCTCGGTGGCGAGGGCGTCGACCAGGGCCGCCCCGGCGGCGGGGAGGTCGGACGCCCACTGGCTGGGGCCGCCCGGGACGTCGAACCCGATCTCCTGGAGCCACGCGCGGAGGACACCGGTGAGCTCGGTGGCGAAGGCCTCGGCGGCGCCGCCTGGACCCAGGGTGTCGCGGATCCGCACGAGCGTGCGGGCCCGGGCCTGCCACGCGCCCCACGGTGCGTCGGTGTGCAGCCCCCGAAACAGCATCGCCAGGGCGCGGGCGCGGGTGCCAAAGCGCTGCCACCCGGCGGCCTGGCGGAGCTGGACGAGTGCCTTGAGGATCGCGGCGGCATCGACGTCGTGGACGCCGCGATCGTACCCCTCGTCCCAGGCCTCCGCGGTGTGCGAGCGCACGATGTCGAGCAGGCCGGCTTCGGTGAGAAGGGCCTGCTCCAGCGTGCTGACGTCGAGGCCGTCGCCGCGCTGGGCGGCATCGAGGACGCGCCAGGCCAGGTACTCGGCGCGGTAGACCGCCTCGGTCTCGCTGACGAGGGCCTGGTCCCAGTACGCACGGGCCGCGAGGACGTCGGGATCGTCGAGGCGCTGCCGGAACTGGGTGCCGGTGAGGGTGAGGGCGACGTGCAGGTCGTCGCCCTCGCCGTCGGGGACGAGCGCCAGCTCGAACGGCTGGGTGTTCACGGTGAACTTGTGGCGCCCGAGGCTGATCAGCCGGTCGGCGTCGAACAGCTCGGCGTCGTCGCGCAGCGCGCGGAGGGCATCCTGGCGGGTGCGGCGAAGGCGTCCCCGGAGATCCTCGGCGCGCACGGTGTCGCCCAGGGAGACGAGCTCGTCGGCGAGGGCGCGCAGGCGGCCCACCATGGGGTCGGCGGCGAAGAAGCTGTTCAGGGCGTCTTCGTCGGTGTGGGTCCGGGCCCGTCGGGCGAGGCCCTCCAGGATCCGATCGGCGGCCGCGACCCGGGCGGCGACCCGCCGGTTCCGGTCGTCCAGCAGGCGCTGTCGGCGGGCGGCGAACGCGCTGTGGACGTCCTCGCGCTGGGTGGTGAGGGCTGGGAGGAACGCATCCGACGCGCCGAACCGGGCCTCGAGCTCCTCGACCTGGAGCAGGAGGCGCGACAGCTGTTCGTCGCACGCCTCGGGGGTGTCGCACCGGGCCAGGGCGGACTGGACGGCCTGGGACAGCAGCTTGATCTGCGCGGAGAACTCGGCCTCACCCTCCTTGGCCGCCAGGGCTTCTTCGCGTTGCTCGAGCGCGAGCCGGACCCGGTTGGCGGTGCTGAACACCTCGCCGATGCGATCGAGCAGGGCGGCCTTGCGGGTGGGATCGTCGACCTCGAGGCCCGCCACCACCTCGGCGAGCAGGTCCACGCCCTCGGCGGTCTGGGTGAGGCGCTCGGCCCAGGGCTCCAGCTCCAGGGTTCGTCGAACCCCTGGCAGGGCGGCCTCGACCTCGGCCAAGCCCTGGATCAACGGTGCGAAGGCGGCCTCGCCCTCCAAGAACCGGATCGTGGCCTGCCCGACCCGTTCGAACCGCGTCTCGGCCTCGTCGCCCAGCGCCTGCAAGGCGGCGCGATCGGCGAAGCGGACGTCCTGCAGCGTGATCAGGTGCCCGCGGTGTCGGCGGAGACGGGTCATCGCGCCGAGCAGGGCGTCGATGCTGGTGAGGCGCTCGGTGCGCACCGCGTCCATCAGCGAGGCGTGCTCCTCGCGGGCCGCGCGCAGGGTGTCGGCGGCGCGGCGCTGCAGGACCAGGACCTTTTCGAACTCGTCGACGACCTGCTCGGTCGCTTGCAGGGTGGCCTCGACCGCCTCGGCGAGGCCGTGCATCGAGGCATCGGACGCCCAGTAGTGGGCGTCGAGGAAGCGCTGGCACCCGGCGGCGAGCTCGTCGAAGGCGGCTCGGGTGGGCTCGGGGTGGGTGGCGAGGCGGGCCAGGGTGAGGGCGTCGGACACCCCGCGCACCAGCTCGGCGTTGCCCACGCGGGCGATCAGGTCGTCGCCGTGGGCGGCGGGGTCGACGTGCTCCGGGTGGACGAACGGGGTGCGCCAGAGCTGGATCGGGTGGACGCGGGTGGGGTCGGGCTGGGCGCGGAACACGGCCAGCGTGCCGTCGTCGAACAGGGACCAGCCGTGGGCGTGGATGGGGGTGCGGACGTCCTTGCGGATGAGGTTGTAGCTGTACAGGGCGTACAGGCCGTCGGACGCGCGGTGGAACACGTACAGGACGTCTTCGCCGTTGGGGGCGTCGAGGCGCCGGACGAACCGCATCCCGTCGTGCTCGGCGTCGAACACCTTGTGCTGGCCGTCGCGCAGGACGTACCCGCCGGGGAACAGGATGCCGTGGTCCTCGGGCAGGGTGACGCAGCTGGCGCCGAGGGCGTCGATGCGCAGGACCTGCCGGGTGGTCCGCACGAACACGAGGTGGCGGGTGACGGCCTCGTTGAAGGGCGTGATGCGCAGCAACAGCAGGGAGCCGCGGTCGGCGTAGGCGATGGCGGCGTCGTCGAGAGACTGGTTGGGGTCGTCGACGGGCTCGGAGTACACGCCCTCCCCGGTCTCCGTGTTGTCCTCGACCTTGACCGTGAGGTCGCCGCCGACGGTCTCGACGAACACGGTGTCGAGCACGTTGACGTGGGGGTGCCGGCCGCGGACGTGGTCGTCGCGGGTGGTGGCGGTCCAGGTGAAGTCGTGGGCGGGCGGGAACACGTGGTCGCGCTCGCCGCGGTTGTCGACGTAGGTGGGGGTGTCGTCGGCGGTGAGATCCCACCGGAGGACCTTGACGTCCTCGGGCCGCTTGCCGATGCGGAACACGGCGAGCAGGCGTCCGTCGACGCGGCGCAGCTGGGTGAGCCGGGCGTCCGCGTAGTACTGGAACAGCTCGTTGAACTCACGGTCGAACGCCGGGCCCTCGAGGAAGGACCGGGCGCTCTCGGCCGCGGGGCGGAAGGTGGGGACGTCGCCGCTGCGGTCGATGGTGTACAGGCCGAACACGTCGCCGGGCGAGGTGGTCTGCTTGAGGCCGAGGAACACCTCGTAGCCGACCAGCAGGTGGTCCCCGATCGGGACCATGTCGTGGGGGGTGTTGGCGTGCTCGGTGCGCACGCGCTCCTGGCCGAGCACCTCGAACGACACCGAGCCGAACCGATCGACCCGCTGGGCGTTGAGGGTGTCGGCGGCGGCCTTGACCGCGGAGGCTCGGTCGGCGAGGCGGCGGCGCAGGACGCCGTAGTTGCCCTGGTCGACCGCGGCGTCGGTGCCCTCGGGGGCGGGATCGGACGGGGCGTCTTGGGTGGGGTCGTCAGCTCGGTCGGCCATCGCGGCGGACCTCCCTCGGGTGCAGGGGGGCCGGCCCGAGGGGATCGGGCCGGCGGGTCAGCGGCGAAGGCTCAGGCGTCGTCGTCGGTGCTGCCGGACAGCGCGTCGAGCACGGTGCCGACCGCGCCCTTGGCCGCGTCGCTGCGGGACAGGAACACGTCGAGGGCCTGACCCAGCGAGGCGGCCTTGACGATGCTGTCGAGGAACTGGCCGTCGCCGCCCATGATCTGGATGTCGGCCTTGCCGAACGCCTCGGCGAGGACGGACGCCTGCTCCTCGGCGATCTTCTCCTGGGCGGCCAGCCGCGCCAGGGCGATCTTCTCGTCGAGGTTGAGCTTCATCCGGAACTCCTCGTGGTCCTTGGCGGGACCCTCCATCTTCTGCATGGCGAGCAGCTTCTCGGCGAGTCCGGTGGCCTCGGCGGCCATGCGGGCCTTGATCGCGGCGGCCTCGGCGGCCCCCATCTTCTCGATCGCGATGGCGTCGGCTTCCTTGCCCTGGGCCTCGGCGACCATCTTCTCGCGCTGGAGCATGGCCTCGAGCTCGATCTCCTTCTCGCGAACGGCCATCGCGGCCAGGCCCTTGGCCTCGTCGCCCTTGGCCTCGGCGACCTTCTGCTCCGCGGTGACGCGGGCGGTCGCCATGCCCATCTTCTCGGTGGCGACGGCGTCGGCTTCCTTGACGCGGACCTTGGCGAGCCCTGCGGCGGCCTCCTCGGCTTGCACGCCCTCGGCAATGCGGGCCTTGGCCTTGGCGACGCGCTCGGCTTCCTCGAGCTTGGCGTTGGCGAGGGTGAGGGTCTCGCGGGCCTGGGCCTCGGCGGCCTTCTCGCGCGCCTCGGCGGCCTTGATCTCCTTGATCAGGAGCTCCTCGGCCTGGGCCTCGGCCTCGATGACGTGGACGTCCTTGTTGCGGGTGGCCTCCATGGTGGCGCGCAGGTCCTTGATGCGCTCCTCCTCCTCGGCCACGGTCTTGTCGATCGCGATGCGCGTGCGGACGACCTCGGCGATCTCCTTGCGCTTGACCTCCAGCTCCATCTCCTTGTCGATCTGCTGGCGCTCGACTTCACGCTCGCGGCCGATCACCTCGACCATGCGGTCGCGCTCGACGTGCTCGGCCTTGATCGCCACGACGCGCTCACGGTCCTTGTCTGCGACCTCGACCTGGCGGCGCTTGTTGAGGTCGCTGACCTCGATCTGCTCGGCGGCCTGGATGCGGGCGAGCTCGGCGCGCTGGTGCTCCTCGGCTTCGACCTTGGCGGTCTCGGCGGCCTCGCGGGCCTTGACCGTGGCGATCTCGCGCTGCTGGCGTGCCTCGGCGTCGGCGCGGCGGCGGCGCAGCTCGAGGATCTGCTCCTCGGCTTCGAGGTTCTGTCGGGTCTCCTCCTTCTTGTAGTCCTGGGCGAGCTGGTTGGTCTGCAGGTTCTGCTTGACCGTGATCTCGGTGATCTTGCGGATGCCCTGGGCGTCGAGGATGTTGTTTCGATCGAGCTTCTCGAGCGGGGTCTGCTCGAGGTAGTCGATGGCGGCGTCGTCGAGGACGTAGCCGTTGAGGTCGCGGCCGATGACCTCGATGATCCGGTCCTTGAAGTCGTCTCGCTGGGTGTACAGCTGCTCGAAGTCCAGCTTCTTGCCGACGGTCTTGAGGGCCTCGGAGAACTTGGCGACGAACAGCTCCTCGAGGGTGGTCTGGTCGGACGCGCGGGCGCAGCCGATGCTCTGGGCCACCTTGAGCACGTCCTCCTTGGTCTTGTTGACCCGGACGTAGAAGCTGACCTTGATGTCGGCCCGGATGTTGTCGTGGCAGATCAGGCCTTCGTGGCCCGATCGGGCGATCTCGATGGTCTTGACCGAGATGTCCATGACCTCGGCCCGGTACACGATCGGGACGACCACGGCGCCGGTGAACGTGACGGCCGGCTCGGCGGTCATCTTGTTGACGATGAGGGCCTTGCCCTGGTCGACCTTGCGGTAGAACCGCGCGACCATCACGAGCGCGCCGGCGAAGAACACCGCCAGGCCCAACCCGACGAGAAGGGTGAAGATCATGGCTTCGGACATGCGGTGGCCTCCGGGGCGGCGTCACCACGCCACGGGGCGCGGTCGGGTGGTCAGGGACGGGGATGGAGATGGGGCGTGCACCCGGACGCGCCGGCTGCGTGGATCCCTCAGCCGCGGGGCGTGAGGGACTCGACGACGAAGGCCTCTCGGCGCGGATCGAAGGAGACGACGAGCGCCTCGCTGCCTCGCTGCAGGCCGTTGGACTCGGCATCGCAGCGGACCTGGACGAGCAGGTGGTCGCCGTCGACCTGGACCTCGGCCTGGCCGAAGCTGCGGTCGACCCGGCCGGTGGTGACGGTGGCGGTGGCCCCGACCACGGAGTCGCGCGTGCGGCCAGCACGGAACTCGAACACGGGCAGCAAGGGCGTGGTGAGCAAGGACGCGCCCACCCCGCCGGCCACCCAGGCGCCGACGAGCACGCCCGCGGATCCGGCGATCCAGGTGGCGCCCTCGGTCCCGCGCAGCATCACCGATCCCAGGTAGGACACCGCCCACCCGACCAGGAGCCACACGGACAGGGTGATCGTGAGGGGGATGCGGCCGATGTGCAGTGCCTGCAGGACCGGGCCCAGGGACGAGGGAGCGTGACCGGCCTCTGCGGCCCCGTCGGCGGCGTCTGCCGCGGCGTCGACACCTTCCATGGCACCGTCGAGCGCGCCGTCGGCACCCTCGATCACCCCGTCGATCCCCTCCAAGGCGCCGTCGACCCCTTCG
>JAUHWK010000499.1 GCA_030424555.1 bacterium
CCCGCTGCACGGCGCGCCAGACCTGATCGCTGGCGAACGTGCTCCCGCCGGGGCTGTCGATCCGGAGCACGACGGCGCGGACGTCCGGGCTGCGGCGGGCCCGCGCGAGCTGCTTGTCGATCTCGCTGGCGTCGGCCTGGCGCACCCCGAGCATGGCGGGGATCGGGCCGGTCGACCCCGTGCCGATCGGGCCGTCCAGGTACACCACGGCGATCTGATCGGGGCTGTCCCACCCGGACCGCACACGGGGTTGCTTGTCGAGGTCCACCCGCACCACCCGTCCCCCGAGCAGCGCCGACAGCTCGTCGCGGACCTGGTCGGGGTAGGCCCGCGCGTCGACGATGCCGAGGCTCTCGGCCTCCGCGGCGGTCCACGGTCCGCCGTCGATCCAGGCTGCGACGTCCTCGGGCGTGCGCTGGCGGCCTTCCGCGAGGGCGGCGATGAGGCGCGCACGGGCTTGGTCGAGCAGAGCCTCCCGCTGCGCGCGCTCTGGCTCGCTGGGGTCGCGCCGGGTCCACACCTCGCCGCCGGTCTTGTAGGGCCCGCTGCGGGTGACCTGCACGCCCACGCCCACGGCGTCGAGCAGCCCGCCCAGGTGGACCTCCGTGATCGCGGGACCCGTGAGCTGGATGGTGGTGGAGGGATGGACCCAGATCCGGCTCGCGGCGCTGGCGGCGTACAGGGCGCCGTCGCCGGGGGTCCCCATCAGGTGGACGTACACCTCGCGGCCCTCGACGCGCAGGCGTCGGATCGCGCCCCGGAGCTCGGACCAGCGGGCCGGCCCGAGGTCCGTGTCGCCCAAGGTGATCAGCACGGCCCGGATGGTGCGATCCCGGGCGGCGTCCTCGAACTGACGCAGGACGTGCCACCACGACCGCTCGGGACGACCCACGAGGGGACGTCCGGGATCGTAGGGGGGGACCTTGTCGATCACGAGGTCGGGGACCTGCCGCCTCGGCGGCGCGAGGTGCTCGTCTCGCTCACCGGTGCCGACGAACAGGACCGCGTCGGGCACGCTGTCGGGCGTGCCCCCGTCGGCGGCGAGGCCCACCCCGATCCCGTCGAAGAACATCTCGAGCCCGACCCCGAACGCGAGGCGGCTGTCGAGGTGGGCGCGGACGTACAGACCGCGGGTGGGACGGGCGCGGAGCGACAGCCGGACCCGGTCCGTGGCCTGGTCCCCTGTCCATCGCACGGCGCGCGATCGGTCACCGGTGAAGGTGTGGATCCAGTCGAACCCCAGCAGGATGGTGCGCCCGAACGGCCGGAACGCGACGCCGGCGGCGGTCTGCGGCACGGCGACCCCGTCCCCGCCAGGATTGCCGATCGAGCGGGTGAGGATCGTCATCCCAAGCCAGGACAGCGGACGCCAGGACAGCGAGGCGTCGAACGCCACGACGTTCGGTCGCTGCGCGAGGAGGTTCCAGCGCATCGCGCCGCCGATCGCCACGCGCTGGGGGAGGGGAATCGCCGCTCCGAGGTCGAAGGAGAGGTCCGTCAGGCCCTGCTCGCGCCGCAAGAAGCGCAACCCGGCGCCAACACCCGAGATGCCGGCGGAGACGGCGCCCGACCAGCGGGTGGGGTCGTCGTGGCCGTACCGAAGCCAGCCCCCGAAGCGCACATCCGGGTCGTACGCCATGTTCGACGGGTTGACCCACAGCGCGCCGGGACCCTCCTCGATCGCCAGGCCCGGCGACACGACGACGCCAGGATCCACGTCGGTGACGGGTTGGGCGAGTGCGAGTCCCAGGGCGGACAACAGCGGCAGCATCGAATCCTCGCGGCGGGGCTAACCCGGAGGGCTGGGAACACCGCCCACGATGGGCGAGCGAGGGCTGCCTGCACACGGACGGTGGCGTCCCGTGGTCGCGTTCGATATGGTCGAGCGGGCGTCGACGCGCGAAGCCGGGGGCCTACGTGGATTCGAATGACGGGGTGAACCGAGGCATGGCCTCCGCCTGGTGGCGGACGACGGTGTGGTCCCTGGTGTGTGCCGGGTCCGCGCTGGCGTGGTCGGCCACCCACCTTCCGGTGGCCCACGCGCAAGAGGCCGCCGAGGACACGGATGCCGCCGAGGCGTCCGCAGACGGCGAAGACACCGACGCCGACACCGACATGGACGTCGCGGTGGAGTCGATCGACCTGGGTAGCGAGGGCGCACCCGCGACCCTGTCCGTGGTGTCCGAGGACCCCGACGAGGAGGCGCTGCGCGCCGCGCGCCGCAGCACCTTGCGCGAAGCCGAGACCCGCTCCCGGCGCCTCAAGGAAGACGTGTTCCGCTCCAAGGCCACCCTCACCCTGCTGGAGGAGCTCCTCATCGAGAGCGCCACGCTGGGGAGCGGGGTCAAGGTCACGCACATCAACGAGCTCACCAAGGGCTACGAGGTGGCGTCCATCCGGTACTACCTGGACGGCCGTCCGCTGCTCGAGTGGGACCGCACCGACGGCAGTGAGCTCCCCAAGGAGCTGGAGCTGCGCAACGAGACCGTGCCCGCGGGAGACCACGTCCTGCAGGTCATCATGAAGCTCAACGGCCGGGGCGGGGGCGTGTTCCGCTACGTCGATGCCCTCGAGTTCACCCTGCAGAGCAGCTACGAGTTCACGGTGCGCACCGGGCGCGTGAGCACCCTGCGGGTCATCGCCACCACCCGTGGCGCCAAGGGCCGTACCGCCTACACTGAGCGGCCGCGGATCGTGTACCAACAGGGCGGTGACGCCGCCGCAGCGGAGTGAACTTGGGTCGACGGACGCCGGGAAGCACCGGGTCCTCCCACGGCTCGTTCCGACGGGCCGCGATGGGGGGAGTGCGCGGATGGGGCCGCGTGGCGCTGATGCTCTCGCTGTGGGCGGGTTCGGCATCGGCAGCCCCGCTGGAGCTGTCTCCGATCGAGGCGGTGGCCGACGACGTGCTCGTGCGCGCTGAGGGCTATGTCCGGCAGGTCGATCCCTCGGTCAGCAGCCAGGGCGTCGATCCCGCGGATCGCTTCGATCAGGCGCTCGTCCACCGGATGCTGTCGCAGTGGAACGACGCCGCGCGCTTGTTCTGGATCCTGGATGATGCGGGGGCGCTCGACAGCGGCCCACTGG
>JAUHWK010000500.1 GCA_030424555.1 bacterium
CATCGTCACGGCCCAGTTGTCGCAGGTGTCCGCCGCCGCGATGTAGTTGGAGGACGTGCCCGACGATCCACCGGGCGCGGGCTGAGACGAGGTCGCCCGGATGACGGTGCTTCCGTCCGACCCAAGGTCAGAAGGAACGCCGATTCGAACGGTGCGCGCCACACTGGACGGGTTGTGCACCCGGGTGATCCAGCGCGCGAAGCTGTTGGGACGTGCGGGTGCATCCACGCCGACATCCGTGTCCGTCGCGTTGGCCACCGACGGGATGTACACGCTGAGCGTGACCTCGAGCACCCCCGTGCCATCGCTGTTGTCGGTGTCGACGTCCACCCAGTCCGGGATGGCATCGGTGTCGATCCCGTAGGAAGGATCCATCGCGAACAAGTTGGGGTAGGTGTCGGTCGCGGACGCCTCCGGGGCGTCGTACAGCGTGAGCGTGGGGAAGATGTACTGATCGGTGCAGCTCGGGTCGGCCATCACCGTGCCCGACAGCTCGCTGTACGCCACTGCCATCGTCCGATCGTCGCCCTGCGGGTAGTACCCGACCCGGATGCCGCCGTACCCATCGTACGCATCCGAGACGACCGAGGTGCTCGTGGTGCCCCCCGACGCGGTGGTGATGGTCCAGAACGTCGACGACGTGAACGACGCCTCAGAGACCGCGCCGGAGCCCGACTCGGTCGTGCTGGTGGTGACACCCGCGTTGACCCACCAGAACGCCCCGTCGCCATCCACGACAGAGAACTCGTCGTTGCCCGAAGCCTGCGCATCCGGCGCCCAGGCCAGGCACGCGAGCGCCACCATGGGCAGCGCCCCGGTGAGGGTACGGAATCCAGCCTGCGACGATCGGTTCATGCCACGCCTCCTCGACCCCTCCGTCATACGTCACCGACCCGACACACGCCATGGAGCCCCCGTGATCCGCGCCTGGCCAGCCCTCTGGACCCTGGGCCTCGCCGCCTGCCTGTCCTCCCCGACGACGTCCGACAGCCCTTCGGCACCCAGCGCCGCCGCACCACCGCCGCCGCCTCGGCACCTCCTGCTGATCACGCTCGACACCACCCGGCGCGATCGGCTCGGGACGTACGGCCACCTGCTCGCCGACACCCAGCGCCTCGATCGGCTCGCAGACGAGGGCGTGCGGTGTGACGACGCCACGGCGGTCGCGGGCATCACGCTCCCCACCCACACCTCGATCATGACGGGGCTGCTGCCCCCCGCCCACGGCGTACGCGACAACGGCAACCACGCGCTCGCTCCCCAGGCCCTCACCTTGGCGGAGCGCCTCGGCGACGCGGGCTGGGCCACGGGCGCCTTCGTGTCCGCCGTGGTGCTCCAGCGCCGGTACGGCCTCGACCAGGGCTTCGAGGTGTACGACGACGACCTGTGGACGGAAGACGATCCGCCCATGTTCATGATCCGCAGCCGTCCGGCCCGGCGCACGATCGATCAGACGATCGCCTGGTGGGACACCCGCGACGAGCAGGGCGACGACCGCCCACGGTTCACCTGGGTCCACCTGTTCGACGCCCACCAGCCCTACACGTCCCCGCTTCCCGCCCACCGTGCCAAGGCGATCGCCCAACCCCCGTACGACCGCGAGATCACCACGATGGACGTCGAGATCGGCCGGATGCTCGACGACTTGCAGGCCCGCGGCCAGCTGGACGAGACCCTGATCGTCGTCACCGCAGACCACGGAGAAGCCCTCGGCGAGCACGGCGAGAAGACGCACGGCTTGTTCGTGTACGACGGCACCATCCGGATCCCGATGATCTGGTGGGCGCCCGGCGCCTTGCCGGCCGGCCAGCCGCTCTCTGGCCCCGTCAGCCAGATCGACGTGCTGCCGACCGCCCTGTCCCTGCTCGGGCAGCCCGTCCCCGACGACATCCAAGGCCTCGACCTGTCGCCTGCCTTGCGTGGCGAGGCCCCCTCCCCCCGGCAAGCGCAGTACGCCGAGAGCATCTTGGCCCAGTCCGGGTTCGGGTTCGCGCCCCTGTTCTCGATCCGCACCGGCGGCCACAAGGCGATCCGCGCCCCCCGTCCTGAGCTGTACGACCTCGCCGCCGACCCCCGGGAGCGCACCAACCTGCTCCCGGATCAGGCCGCCCAGGCCGCACCGCTGTGGACGGCCCTGGAGGCGATCGAGGCCGACAGCGAGCGGGTCGCGATCCCCGCCATCCACCAGGACATCGATGCGGCCACTCGCGAGACCCTGCTCGCCCTCGGCTACCTCAGCCCCGATCCCACGCCGACGGGCCCTGCCCTCGATCCCAAGGACGGACTTCGCTTCCACCGGATGCTGGAACAAGCCCGCCACCTGATCCGTGATGGCCGCGCGGACGACGCCGAGGCCACCCTCACCTCCCTGCTCGACGCCCTCCCCGACAACCTGAGCGCCCTCAACCTCCTCGGCACGGTCCACGCTGGGGAGAACCGCCGGGAGCAGGCGGTGGAGGCGTGGTCCCGCAGCCTGGCGTTGGATCCCGCCCAGTCCCGCATCCACGTCAACCTGGCCCGCGCCGCCATGGGAAGGGGAGATCTCGCCACGGCAACCTCTCACGCCGAGTCCGCGCTGACCCTCACCCCCGGCAGCGTGGAGGCGTTGAACACCCTCGGCCTCATCGCCTACCTGTCGGGGGACGACGCGGGCGCCTTCGCGCGCTTCCAGCAGGCGGTCGACGCCAACCCCGGCGCCCCCAAGCCCCTGCAGTTCCACGCCGATCTGCTGTTTGAACGCAAGCGATGGACCGCGTCGCGCGACGCCTACCAGCGCGTGATCGCGGCCGGCGGGGGCAACTTCGGCGTGTTGATGCGCGCCTCCCAGACCCATCGAGAGACCGGCGATCCGGCGACCGCGCTCGCATTGCTCGACCAGGGAGAGGCCCTCAAGCCCGACCACTGGCAGCCCCCGTACGACCGGGCCTGCCTCTGGGCACTGCAGGGGCGCCGCGCCGAGGCGATCGACGCCCTGCGCACCGCCGCCGCCCGCGATCCACACGTCCTGGCCCGGGCCGCCCGGGATCACGACCTCGTCACCGTGCGGGACGCGCTCCCTGGGCTTCGCCAGGA
>JAUHWK010000501.1 GCA_030424555.1 bacterium
CCTGGAATCCCCTCGGTCCATGCCCTCGGCCGCGTCGAGGGACGGCTCGCGCTCGTCACGGAGTACATCGCTGGCGAAGACCTCTCGCGGGCGATGCGATCCAAGGACCCGCCGCCGCCAGCCGCCCTGTTCTCGCTGATCGGACAGGTGGCGGATGCGCTCGATGCCGCCTGGACCCGTCCCGTGCGGGGACACCATGGCCCGCTCCGGCTTGTGCACCGCGACATCAAGCCATCAAACCTGCGGATCCGGAAGCGCGGCGGCATCGCGCTGCTCGACCTCGGCATCGCGCGAACCGACGAGCTGTCCCGCGACGCCCGCACCCAGACCTCCCGGCTGATCGGGTCCCCCGGCTACTTCGCTCCGGAGCGGTTCCACTTCGTGGAGCCCCATGCCGCCGACGACGTGTTCAGCCTGGGCGCCGTGCTGTACGAGGGCCTGGTCGGCCGCCGCTTGCTCGCCAACCTCTCCCTTCCCGCGTACGCCGGGCTCGCCGCCCACCCGGACCGGCTTGACGACGTCCTCGCCGAGCGCATCGCGGCCATTCCTTCCGACCTCCCCGATCCCGCGGTCGACCTGCTCACCCGGATGCTGCGCACCGAGCCCGCGGATCGCCCCACGGCCGCCGAGGTCCGAGACGCCTGCCACGCGCTCGCCCCCTACCTGCCCGGACGGGATCTCGCCGCCTGGTGCGCCGACCACCGCTGGTCCCGGGCCGAGGTCCCGGACGCGCCCTGGATCGGTCGGACGATCGAGGTCCGCATCCTCGATCGGGCCACGGGGGCCATCCTGGTGGATCCGCCAGGGTGGCAGGTCGTCGCCGTGGTGCTGGGGGCAGCCCTCGCCGGCGCGTTCCTGGTTCACCTCGGGCTGTCGGCCGGGTCCGCTGCGGAGGATCCCTCGCCGATCGGTGCCTCCGATCCACCCCCTGCGCCGATCGAGATCCCGGCCACCCTCCTGAGCTTGGACGCCCCGTCGCCCTCCCCGCAGCCCGCTGCCAAGACGCCCACCGCGGCATCCCCACCCCGCCCGGTCGCCCCGTCCCCTACGCCCCGCGCGGCGCCATCGCCTCCCCCCGCGGCCCACCCCGTGTCCCCTGCGGGCATCCCCAAGCCCCCCCTCGCCTTCGTCCAGCTCGATCCAGGCAGCGACGTGCAGGACGCGGTCCTGACCACCCCCAACGGGGAGATCCCGCTGCCCGCACGCGTCGCTCCGGGTACCTACGGGGTGGTCGTGCGCCGCTCGGGCGTGCCCACCCACGCGGGACGGGTCACCCTCGGCGCGGGCCCGTGGTCGCTGCGCTGCGCCTTCGGGCTGTGTTCGGCCCGATCGATCCGCGACAGCCCCCCCGTGGAGGACGTCCCATGAAGCACCGTCCGCTGCCCGGCACCGACCTGTCGCTGTCGGTGGTGGGGTTCGGCGCCTGGGCGATCGGCGGCCGGCACTGGGGAGGCACCGACACCGCCGACGCGATCGCGGCCGTGCATGCGGCGATCGAAGCCGGGATCACCTGGTTCGACACCGCCCCCATCTACGGGGATGGTCAGAGCGACGTCCTGCTCCGCCAGGCCCTGGGCGACATCCACCGCGAGGGCCTGACGGTCGCCACCAAGGTGGGCGTGGTGTACGGCGACGACGGTCACGTCCACAGCCAGCTCACGGCCGCCACCCTGCGCGAGGACCTCGGCCACACACTCGATCGCCTCGGGACCGACCACGTCGATCTGCTCCAGGTCCACTGGCCGTGCGAGCACGACACCCCGCTGGAAGAGACGTTCGGCACCCTCGCGGACCTGCGCGCCGAGGGCCTGTTTCGGCACCTCGGCGTGTGCAACTACCGGGCCGACGCCCTGGCCCAGATCCGCGCGATCACCCCGATCGTCAGCCTGCAAGCCGGGCTGTCGATGCTCCGCCGCGAGGTCGAGCACGACGGGCTGGCCTGGTGCCGGGAGACGGGCGTGGGCTTCCTCGCCTACGAGCCGCTCGGACGGGGACTGCTCACCGGGAAGTACACCCACGTCCCCACGTTCGGCGACGACGACATGCGGCGGTTCGACGACCGGTTCAAGGGACACCGCTTCGAGCACGCCCGCCGGCTCACCGCCGACCTCACCCGCATCGGACGGAAGGTGGGCGTCCCCCCCGCTGCGATCGCGATCGGATGGGTGGCGACGCGCCCTGGGGTCACGGCCGTGATCGCAGGGGCGCGCACGCCCGAGCAGGTCCGTCAGAACGCGCTGGCGGGCTCGATCATCGACCACGTCAAGCTGTGGGAGATCGTCGACCGGGTCGCGGGCCTGCACGGGGGCACCCCCCGGTGATCACCGCGGGCGCGTCACCACGCGCTCCTCGAGCGACACCCCCCGGCGCATCCCCACCAGCCCGACGTCGAGGGCGGCCAGGGCCCGCATCACCCCGCGTGTGGCGGCGTCCACATCCTCGCCGGCCGTGACCGTGACCCGGATCTCGGCCAGATCGTGCCGGCGTGCCCCCGGAACGGTCGCCACCTCGGCGTCCGTCAGCCCACGGGTCAGCGTCCACACCAGCACCTCCCCCTGGCCTGTCATCGACGCGGTCGTGCCCTCCCCCACGCACCGCCCGTCCTCGACCAGCACCAGCCAGTCGCACAGCGACTCGAGCTCCAGCAGGTTGTGGCTCGACACCACCACGGTGTGATGACCCCGCAGCGAGGCGAGCAGATCGCGGACCCGACGGGCCTGCACGGGATCCAGGCCCGCGGTCGGCTCGTCGAGCAACACCAGCTCCGGGGTGCCGAGCAGCGCAGACGCCACAGCCACCCGCCGCCGCATTCCATGGGACAGCGCGCCGATCCGGTCGTCCGCTCGATCTCCAAGGTCTACCAGGTCCATGCACCGTGCCGCCTCGCTGGCGGCCTGGGCGCCCCCGATCCCCTGCAAGCGCGCCAGGTGGGTCAGGAGCTCGCGCGGCGAGTGACGGTCGGGGAGCTCCGCGTCCTGCGGCAGGACCCCCACCCGGCCAGCCATGCGCTGCGGATCGAACGGGCCCTCTCCGAGGACCTGCACCTGCCCTTCGTCGGGCGTGAGGA
>JAUHWK010000502.1 GCA_030424555.1 bacterium
GTGGCGGTGCGTCCCCTCCCCCTTGGCGGGGTTCTCAGGGATCTCATGGACGTCGACGTCCAGCAGCCACGGGTGCCCGGGCGCGAGGTCGAACGCCTCCAGGCCGGTCTCCTCCACGACCTCGCGCCGCGCCGCGGCCACGATGTCGGGATCGTCGGCCTCCACGTGCCCACCGGGCTGGAGCCAGCGCCCCAAGGTGGGGTGCCGGATCAGCAGCACCGACGTCCCATCGGGCGACAGCACGAACGCCGACGCCGTGATGTGGCCAGGCGCCATCGTCTTGCGGGACCAGGGCGCCGGATGATCGGTGACGAGGGCGAGGATCGCGTCGCGCGCGGCGGCCTCTGCGGGGTCGGCGGGCTGGTGGGCAGCGAGCCAGGTGGCCAGCTCGAGTCGGCGCATGGTTGCCTCCGGGCACGGCCACGCTAACGCTCCCGGTCTGCGGTGCGAGGCTCCCCTGACCGACCGTCCCCCCTGGCAAGATGCGTGCGATCGCGCCATCGCCGCCGGCCGCCCCGGCTACCTGGATCCCCGCTCCGGCCTGTACGTCCTCACGCCCGACGCGCTCGCCGCACGCCGTCGCTGCTGTGGGAGCGGGTGCCGCCACTGTCCCTACGAGCCCCGCCATGGGGGGATGGGCGCCACACTTCCCCCCGGAGAGGGGCGGGACGGCTGACGCGGCGGTACATCCCGCCCCCATGGACCTCTCCACCCTGCTCCACGATCGCTTCGGCTTCCCCGGCTTCCGTCCCGGCCAGGAGGAGGTCGTGCAGCACGTTGTGGCCGGTGGCGACGCCCTGGTCGTGATGCCCACCGGCGCCGGCAAGTCGCTGTGCTTTCAGGTGCCGGCCTTGGCGCGCCCCGGCGTCGCGCTGGTGGTCAGTCCCCTGATCGCGCTGATGAAGGACCAGGTGGACGGCCTGCAGCGCAAGGGCATCCGCGCCGAGGCCCTGCACAGCGGCCTCACGCCCGACACCCGGCGTCAGATCGTCGAGCGCCTGCACCAGGGCGACGTCGAGATGCTGTACGTGGCGCCCGAGCGCTTCTCCCCGCGCTTCGTCCAGTCCCTGTCCGACCTCACCATCGGGCTGTTCGTGGTCGACGAGGCGCACTGCCTGTCGCAGTGGGGACACGACTTTCGGCCCGACTACCTGCGCCTGGGCAAGGTGCGGGAGGCGCTGGGGCGTCCGCCGACGATGGCGCTCACCGCCACCGCCACCCCCACCGTCCAAGACGACATCGTCGACACCCTCGACCTGCACGCCGGGGCCCGGTTCGTGCGGGGGTTCGACCGCCCCAACCTGCTGCTCGAGGTCGTGCGCACCCCGCGCGAGGAAGACAAGCGCCGGCTCCTGCCTGAGCTCGTCGCGCGCGCCCCCGCCCTCGTGTACTGCGCCACCCGCAGCCGGGCGGAGAAGGCGGTCGGGGCCCTGCGCGACGCGGGCGTGCCGGCGGCGCTGTACCACGGAGGCATGCCGCCCCACGAGCGCACGCGGGTGCAAGACGCCTTCATGCGCGACGAGATCGGCGTGGTGGTCGCCACCAACGCGTTCGGCATGGGCGTCGACAAGGCCGACATCCGCACCATCGTCCACGCCGATGTCCCCGGCAGCGTCGAGGCCTACACCCAGGAGGTCGGCCGTGCAGGGCGCGATGGCCTGCCCAGCCGGGCCGTGCTCTTGCACAAGGACGGCGACCGCTCGGTCCAGCAGTTCTTCCTCGACAACGCCAACCCGCCCCCCTCCTGGATCGAGCGCACCTGGGACGTGCTGGTCCAGCGCGGCGACAACCCCGTCTGGGCCACCCTGGAAGAGCTGGCGGACGACGTCAACGCCGGCCGGCGCGGCAAGCCGGTCCCCACGCGCGCGATCAGTGCGTGCCTGCGGGCCTTGGTGCGCACCGAGCGCGTCCGGCGCATCCACCCCAACGAGCGCCGGGCCGGCCTGCGGGTGCTCCCCACCGCCCCCCGAGAGGCGCCGTCCGGTCTCCGCGGATCGGTGTGGGCGCTGGTGCAGGAGGTCAGCCCCAGCGCAGGCCACGCCGTCGCGTTCGCGCCCGATGCGTGGGCTCGCCGCCTCGAGGTCGGGCGCGACCAGCTGGTCGCCGCCCTGCGAGGGCTGGACGACCGCGGCTACCTGCGCTTCCAGTCCGCTGACCGCGCTGGCGGCGTCGAGCTGATCGCGCCAGGCCAGCGCCTCGCCCTCGATCGGGAAGGCCTCGAGGCCCGCCGCGCCCACGACAGCCAGCGCCTGGACCGGATGATGGCGTACGCCTCCGCGGCGTGTCGCCGGCACCACCTCGTCACCTACTTCGGCGAGGCGGTTCCCTGGACCCGGTGCGGCACCTGCGACGCCTGCCGCGCCGGCACCGACAAGTCCCCGGTCACCCGCATGCTCACGCCCGACGAGCAGCTGCTGATCCGCAAGCTGCTCGCCGTGCTCGCCCGCCTGTCCCGTGCCAGCGACACGGAAGCCTGGGCCCCCGAGGCCATCGCCGCGGCCGCCCTCGGTCGCCCCGACCCCCGCCTCGACGGCCTGGAGACCCTGTCCACCCACGGCGTCCTCGCGGACGGCGCCCACGGCCGCTGGAGCCCCGCCGAGCTCGTCGACCTCCTGCACGCCCTGGCCGACGCCGGGGTGCTCGCGTCGCAGAGCCACACGGAGAAGGTCCAGGGCAAGTCCCGGGCGATCCAGGCGCTCGCGCTCACCGACGCGGGCTGGACCGTCGTGCGGTCGGGCGATCCCCGCTTGATGGTCGCGATGCCGCACGCCCACAAGCTGCTCGCCCAGCCGCCCGAGACCGCCGCAGACGCGGCCCCCGCCGATCTCGTCGACACCCTCAAGGCCCTCCGACGCCAGCTCGCCGACGAGTCAGACGTCCCCGCCTACGTGGTCTGTCCCGACCGCACCATCGACGAGATGGCCACCCTGCGCCCGCTCACGAAGCGCACGATGCTCGCGGTCCACGGCATGGGAGACCGGCGGTTCGCCAAGTACGGGAGCGCCTTCCTCGACGCGATCCGCACCTGGGCCCAGGGGCGCTGACCGCCCCTACTCCACGGT
>JAUHWK010000503.1 GCA_030424555.1 bacterium
CAGGACGCCTTCGGCGCCGCCACGGATCTCGACGTGTTCGACATCGCGCCCGCCGCGGGCATCGTCGATCTCGTGCAGCTGCGGGACGGCACCCTCATCGGGGGGACGTCCGACGGGGGCTTCGCGGTCGTGACGGCGGCGCCGTGGGTCGGCGAGCTCAGCCTGTCGCCTGCGGCTGGGCTGCAGGGCACGGAGATCACCTACAGCTTTTCGTCGGACTCCGAGGGCGCCTGGAACCTCCAGTTCGGGGGCGACGTGGACCAGACCGAGGGCGACGAGCTCCTCCGGGGGAACGTCGCGGCCGGAGACGAGGTCACCGGCACGTTCACGGTGCCGGGCTCCGCGGTCGAGGGGGCCAACACCGTGTGGGCGATCGTCGAGGACGCCTCCAACGGCCTTCGGGGCTACGCCGCCGCCACCCTCACCGTCGACAACCCCCCAAACCAGGTCGCCCTGGCCACGTCCGACGTGGGGTTTGCCGACAAGCGCCTGGTCGTGACGCTGAACCTGCTCAACGACGCCGACATCACCGAGTACGCGATCTACGTGTCGGAGGAGCCGTTCGAGGCGTCCGACTTCGCGACCGGCGGGCCCGAGACGACGATTCGCAACAAGGACTACCCGCGCATCGTGCAGCAGCCGGACACGTCCGACGATACCCTTGCCGTCACGCTCAAGCCGCTCGTGAACGGCACCACCTACCACATCGCGATCCGAGCCACCGACGAGGCCGGAGCGGAGGGAGCCATGAGCAACATCGTCACCGGGACCCCGTCCGAGGCCATCGGTGCCGCCGGACGCGCGGGGGATCCGGGCGGATGCACTGGGGAGGGCACCGGCGGGTGCGCTGCGTCGGGTGCAGGCCGCGTCGGCGTCCTGGGGTTGCTCCTGGGCGGCGTCCTCACCGCCCGTCGCCGCCGGACGCCAGCAGCCCTGGCTGCCGTCCTCGGGGCGGGGCTGGTGGTCGCGCCCGGTGTGGCGCACGCGCAGGACAGCGGCGGCACCCGGGGGCCGTTCGCGTCCGTGATGGACAAGGACGAGACCCCGGCGTGGGTCAACGTCGAGGCCAGCTACGGAAGCTTCGCCTTCGCCGACGACGAGCTGCAGACCGTGTACGGGCGCCAGGCGGGCATCTTCCGGCTGGAGATCGGCGCCCAGCTGTTTCGGTACGCGGAGATCGACTTCGGGATCGGCTTGCTGTCGCCCAAGGGCAACACGCTCAACACGGCGGGGCAGTCGAGCGTCGAGGAGATCCGCCTGCAGTGGCTGCCGATGACGATGGCGCTCACCGGTCGGGTCCACGTGCTCGATGAGCAGCCCCTCGTCCCCTACGCCCGCATCGGCATGGACATGGTGTGGTGGCGGGAGACCCCGCTGGACACCGATGGCAAGGCCGTCACCAGCAGCCGCACCACCGGCATGAAGCGCGGGTGGCACTGGGGCGCGGGCGGCAACATCCTCCTGGACTTCCTCGCGCCGCGGCGGGCGAGCATGCTCGAGGCCAAGACCGGCATCAACGACACCTGGCTGTTCGTCGAGTACCGGCGCCAGTACGTCAACGCCGGGGGGCCGTACCTGGACTTCTCCGGGTGGCAGGTCTCCGCGGGCCTCAAGCTCGACTACTGACGGCGGACCGCGTGTCGCAGACGGGGACGTGACCGTGGCCGCGCCAGGCGGGGCGCCGCCGGATCCGCCGGTGCTGGTGGGCGATGGGTTCACGGTCCGGCCGTGGACCCCGCAGGACGCGGCGGCGTTGTTCACCGCGGTCTCGCGGTCGGCACCGTACCTCCGGCGGTTCATGCCCTGGGTGGACGGCCAGCGAACGCCCGATGCGGTGCGGTCGGAGCTGGGACAGGTGGCGGTGCGGTGGCGTGCCGGGGAGGACTTCCGGCTGGCCATTGTGGGTCCACACGGCGCGATCGTGGGCAGCACGGGCTTTCACCCGCGCGGTGGGGCGCTGGGGCCGGGCGTGTCCGAGATCGGGATGTGGATCGTGCCCGAGGAAGCAGGCCGTGGGCTCGGGAGACGGGTGGCGGCGGCGATGGTGCGGTGGGGGTTCGACGCCTGGGGATGGCGTCGCCTGGAGATCCGCTGTCAGGTCGACAACGGCCCGTCTCGCCGCATCGCGGAGCGCCTCGGGTTCCGGTGGGAGGGCCGGCTTCGTGGCGTGATCGTCGACGGCCACGGGACGCCGCGGGACGTGGCGGTGTACGGGCGGCTCGCGACCGATCCGGAGGGGCCGTGACCCGCTGGTGCATCACCGTCGAGTACGACGGATCCGGCTTCGTGGGGTGGCAGCGTCAGCCGACCGGCCGCAGTGTCCAAGCAACCCTCGAGGACGCGCTCCACAAGCTGCTGGGCGAGCGTCCGCACGTGGCGGGCAGCGGACGCACGGACGCAGGGGTCCACGCCGAGGGACAGGTCGCGGCCTTCACCACCGGGGTGACCCGCTCCGCCCGCTCGATCCGAGACGGCCTCAATGCCCACCTGCCCCAGGACGTCGCCTGTGTGGCGGCCGTGGCCGTGGACGATGGGTTCGATCCCCGGCGCGACCAGAAGCGCAAGACCTACCGCTACACCTGGATGGACCGCCCGTCGCGGAGCCCCTTGCGGGGGGGCCGGGTGTGGCACCTCGGCAAGGCCCGGCTCGACGACGCCCGCATGCACGCGGCGGTGCAGGCCCTGGTCGGGACCCATCGGTTCGACAGCTTCCGGGCTGCAGGGTGCGCGGCCAAGCACACGCTGCGCACCCTGGAGGGGGCGGCGGTGCGGCGCCGGGGGGACCTCGTCTCCCTCGATCTCGTGGGGACGGGGTTCTTGCGTCACATGGTGCGGATCGTCGCGGGGACCCTCACCGACGTCGGCACCGGCCGGGAAGGGGTGGACCACCTGGCACACGTGCTGGCGGCGCGGGATCGGGCGGCGGCGGGACGCACGGCACCACCCCAGGGCTTGACCCTGGTGTCGGTGGTGTACGACGCGCCCTGGTCTGGGCCAGGGCAAGGGGACGAAGACGGGGCCGCAGGGACCTACTCGTCGTCGTCCTCGTAGCTCTCGTCGTC
>JAUHWK010000051.1 GCA_030424555.1 bacterium
AGCGCGCGCGCATCGTCGAGATCGTGGCCGACGCCGATCCCGATCGCCTGTCCCGGCTGTTCCACGCCCTGCTCGACGTCCAGGATCGGCTCGCCCGGGCCGACCAGCCCCGGCTGGTGCTGGAGATGTCACTCGCCCGGCTGGCGACCATCCGTCCCACCGTGCCGGTCGCCACCTTGGTGGACCGGCTGGAGCGGCTGGAAGGCACCCTGCGCCGCGGCGGCGCCGGCGGCTCCCGGGCGGGCTCGATCCAGCCCCAAGGCGGACCCCGTCGGGCCCGCGTGCCCACCGGGCCGTCCACCCGCGCCCGGCGCCGGGGCGGCACCCACGGCGGCACCCGCCGCGTGCCCGACGATGCCTCCGACGACGAGCGATGGGCGGCCTTTCGGTCCCACCTCGAAGCCCTCGCCGTCCTCCCCGCGCTCGACGGCCTGCCCCGGCGGGTTCCCGGCGCCCTGATCCTCACCGTCCCCGGCGGTCAACGACGCGCCGAGGCGGTCCGGGCGGCGGCACGGGAGGACGTCCTCGCCGCGGTGGCCACCTGCTACGGCGAAGGCACCACCCTGCAGATCGAGACCTCGCTGGCCTCGCGGGAGCACGGGCTCGACCCCGCCCTCGAGGCCACCGTCCTGTCCGATCCGGCGGTCAAGCGCCTGATGCAGGTCCTCGGCGCGCAGCTCGTCTCCCTCGAACCCGACGTGCCCCCCTCGGCCCCGGGGGGTAGTTCCCACGACCCGGAGGTCCCGTGATCGACGACGCCAACCCCCTCGCCGGCCTCCTCGGCGGGTTCCAGGATCGCCTCGCCCGCCTCAAGGACGAGGCCGCTGCGCTTCAGGTGGAGGCCACCGCCGGCGGCGGGCTGGTCACGGCACGCGCCACCGGCGACGGCCAGCTCGTCTCCCTGTCCATCGCCCCCGACGCGATGGAGGATCGGGAGATGCTCGAAGATCTGCTGGTGGCCGCGGTCAACGAGGCACTGCGCAAGGGCCAGGCCGAGGGCGCCGCCAAGCTGGCCCAGCTCACCGCGGGCCTGCCGATCCCTCCGGGCATCCTGCCGGGGACCTGAGGCCATGGCGGACGGACCGGATCCGATCGAGGCCGCCGTCCGCGCCCTGCGGCGCTTGCCAGGCATCGGGGAGAAGACCGCCGCGCGGCTGGTGTACTGGCTGCTCCGCGCGCCCGACGGCACCATCCCCGCGATCGTGGACGCCCTGACGCGGCTGCGGGCCGAGGTCCATCCCTGCCGCGTCTGCGGCGACCTCACCGCCACCAACCCCTGCGCCCTGTGCGCGGACGGCCGCCGCGACGCCCGCGTGATCGCCGTGGTGGAGCGGCCCCAGGACGTGCGCGCGTTCGAGCGGGCCGGGGAGTTTCGGGGTCGCTACCACGTCCTGCACGGCGCGATCAGCCCCCTCGACGGCATCGGCCCCTCCGACCTCAACCTCCGCACGCTCCTCGACCGCCTGCGCGACGGCACCGTCCAGGAGGTGATCGTCGCCACGGATCCCGATGTGGAAGGCGACGCGACGGCCCTGTACCTGGCACGCCTGCTCGCCGACGTGGGCGTGCGGGTGACGCGCCTCGCCCACGGCATCAGCGTCGGCACCGAGATCGAGTACGCCGACGCGATCAGCCTGGGACAAGCCCTGCACCACCGCCGACCGATCGGCGGCGACGGCGGCTGACGCACCGCGCGGGCACGCCAAGAAGCGGGCGAGCGGTCTCTCTAAGGGTGCCGCCTGGAGAGGGCCGGGCACACCGCAACCCCGGCGAATCCGACACCGTTGCTCCGTTTCCGGCCTGGCGGGGTTCACGGACCGTCGGTCTGCGGGACCCGACCCTCATCAGGCGGCACCACGTCTTCGGACGGGCGAGCGGTCGGTGGACCGATCCCGGGAAGACGGGACGATGACGCACCACCCACCGCGACCTCGGCGCCCCTCGACGGGAGACGGGAGGACGACCTGTGTGGCCTGTGTGGCTGCTGACGCGGTGGCGGAGAGGGAGGGATTCGAACCCTCGGTACGCTTTCGCGCACACACGAGTTCCAGTCGTGCACCTTCAACCACTCGGTCACCCCTCCGCGGATGCGGCTGCGACGTCGGGGGAAGCGGAGAGGGGGGGATTCGAACCCCCGGTACGCAGAGCGCACAACAGATTTCGAATCTGCCACCTTCAACCACTCGGTCACCCCTCCTCAACGACGTCGCAGCGCGCGAAAGAACCGCGTCAGCAGCTCAGCACTGGCTTGTTCGCAAACCCCCCCCGTCACCTCGAACCGATGGTTGAGCCCGGCGTGGTCGGCCAGGTTGCCCAGGGTTCCGCAGAAGCCGCCCTTGGGATCGGAAGCACCGTACACGCACCGCGCGATGCGGGCGTTGATCATCGCCCCAGCGCACATCGCGCAGGGTTCGAGGGTCACGTAGACGGTGCAGCCCACCAGCCGCCAGGAGCCGAGCGCCTCGGCCGCGCGTCGCATGGCGACGAACTCGGCGTGGGTGCTGAAGTCCTGGGAGGCTTCGCGCTGGTTGTGTCCGGCAGCGAGGATTCGCCCGTCGTACACGACCACCGCGCCCACCGGCACTTCTCCGCGCAAGGCCGCGCGTTCCGCTTCGCGGAGGGCAGCCTGCATGAAGGAGGGGTCTTGTGGATGCGTCATGCGTCACATCAAAGAGCGGCGTGACAGGGTCACGCGAGCCCGGCGCACGTAACCCCGAGGGGGGGGGTGTCAAACCCGTGCCGTCACCCCGGATCCAACGAATTCACGACGAATGCGACGGCGTCCCCACGGTACCATTCGTGCCCCGTGGAGGCCTCATGCGACATGCCCTGTGGACCGCTTTGTTCGTGTGGGCCTCCGTGCTCGCCGTCCCGAGGGCCGAGGCCCGCGACACCACGGTCCGCTCCGCCGACGGCCAGCGTATCCCGCTCACCTACGACGGCACCGGCACCACCGGGGTGCTCATCGTGCCCGGAGAGGGTGAGACCGCGGCCCGCTTCGCCGGGCTGTCCTCCGATCTCGTCAAGGCGGGGTTCCTCGTCGCGACCCTGGAGCTCCGCGGGCACGGCGCGAGCACGCTCCCGCTCGACGAGGCCGCCTGGGCCGCGGTCGACGACGACGTGGAGGCCGCCCTGGCGTGGCTCTCGGGACGCTCGGGCGTCACCCGGGTGGTGGTGATTGGCTCGGGCCTCGGTGGCACCCTCGCCCTCGCGGCAGCGTCGGACGCCCCCACCGTGGTGGACGCCGTCCTCGTGAGCCCCACCCTCAGCGCCCACGGGCACTCCTTGATCGCGCCCCTCTCCGCGTGGGGGGCCCGCCCCATGCTCCTGATGGTCGGCGCGGACGACGACAGCGGGCGTCGCACCGCGGGGGCGATCGCGAGCAAGGTCGAGGGGCGGAGCAAGGTCGCGGTCAGCACCGGCACCGGCAAGGGCGCGCAGGTGCTCGCAGACGGGGCGAAGGCCCACCAGACCGTCCTCGCCTGGATCACCGAGACCCTGTCCGCCAACCCCGCCGCGTCCTCCACCGTGAAGATGGGGGAGCTCGGCGCGGTCGAGACGACCGGCAAGCGGTTCGGAGAGCGCTGAGGCCGCACGCGTTCCCCCGCCCGCACGATAGAGCCCTGGCGGGAGGCCGCATGCGACCGCTCACGGTGCCGGCGATCGTGGCGAGGCTGGGCGCGCTCGTCCACCAAGCCGGAGGACAGACCCTGCTCGTGGGGGGTTCGGTCCGCGACCACGTGCTCGGCCGCCCGGTGAAGGACTGGGACCTCGAGGTCCATCGCGTGTCCGCCGACACGCTGGAGGCCCTGCTCCGTCAGCTTGGGCACGTCAGCACCATCGGGCGGGCGTTCAGCGTGTTCAAGCTGCACCATCCCGACGTGGACCTCGACGTGAGCCTGCCCCGCCGGGACTCCAAGGTGGGGCCTGGTCATCGGGGGATCCAGGCGGACGGCGATCCCTTCCTGGGAATCGAGGAGGCGTCTCGCCGCCGCGACCTGACGATCAACGCCCTGATGGTGGACGTCCACACCGGCACCTTGCTCGACCCCTGGAACGGGCTGGTCGACCTCGAGGCCCGCCGCCTGCGCGCAGTCGACGAGACCACGTTCCTGGAAGATCCGCTCCGCGCCCTGCGCGCGGTGCAGTTCGCAGCCCGGCTCGACTTCTCTGCCGACCCCTCCCTGATCCCCCTGTGCCGCGCCGCACGGCTCGACGAGCTGGCCCACGAACGCATCCTCGGGGAGTGGGCCAAGCTCATGGTGCGGGGCACCGTCCCCTCCCGCGGCCTCGCGCTCGCCCGCGACGCCGAGCTCCTCGACCGCGTGTTCCCCGACCGCGACCACCCCGAGGCCACGGACGCCCTCCTCGACCGGGCGGTCGCCCACCGCGACGCCCTGAGCCCCGAGGGCCGCGGGTTCGCGCTGATGCTCCTCGTGTGGCTGCACGATGTATCCGAGGACGCTGCCGTCGCCACGCTCGACCGGCTGCACCTGCACCGCCACGAGGGCTTCCGCACCCGCGAGGTGGCGCTCGACGCGCTGCGCGCACGCACCCGGCCCCACGCCACCGACGCCGACCTCCGTCACCTGGCCGCGGTCGCCGAGGCGGAGCTGGTGGTTCGCGCCCATGGCGTGGTCCACGGCACCGAGGTCCGCGCCACCGTGGACCGCCTGCACGCCCTCGGCATCGCCACCGAGGCCCCGCGCCCCCTGCTGCTCGGCCGGCACCTCAAGGCGCTCGGCCGCCCAGGGCCGTGGATGGGGACCCTCCTGGACGCCGTCTACACCGCCCAGCTCGACGGGCAGGTCACCACCCTGGACGACGCCAAGGCGCTCGCCAGGACGCTCCACGCCGCATCGGACGCCTGACCCACGTCCGAGACGTCCCCGCGGGTACGAGACGGCGTGACCTCACGGCACCCGAAAACCACACCGGGGCCCGCACCGCGACGGTGCCGACCCCAGGGACTCAGAAGGAGCCGCCCTCGGGCGTGTCGTCGAGATCGCCACAGAAGCACTTGACCGCATCGGACTCGGGGTCGGACGCGTCGAAGGCCCAGGAGCACTGCTCGTTGTTCGCGGCCACCGTCTGACGCTCCTCGCGGCAGAACTCGATGATGCCCGGACCGTCGTTGTCGGCCTCGCGGCGGCAGAACGCACGCTCGAACGCCACCGAGCGCGCCCAGAACGGCACCTCGGAGCCCAGCCAGGTGCGCTCCGGCAGACCCGCGGCCGCCGCGTTGGCGCCCCCCGGCTTGCCCGGCTCGATGGCCTCGCCCGTGATCACGCACTCGTACTCGCGGGCCGGCATGGTGCTCGTGGAGCCCGGACCCGGCGCCCCACCGGAGCTGCCCTCTCCGAAGCTGTCGGCGAGCAGGCTCGCACAGCTGCCCTGCATGAGGAGCATGCCGAAGCCCAGGCGATCGTCGTCGATCGGCGTGGACCACGTCCGCATCACGACCGTGTACTCCACGCCCGCGACCGTGTTGTTGATCGTGCAGTACTCGGGCGACGCGCGCCCGGCCTTGCCGATGCTCTGCGCGCCCGCGAACAGCGGGTCGGGACCGAAGCACTCCGACAGCTGGATCGGCGCGACGTTGCCGTTGCTGTCCTCGTAGCGGACCTCGAACGTGCCGACCGACTCGCCCGGCGTGCCGGTGTAGTACAGCGCCTGGCCCACATCGACGTCCAAATCGCCGTCGTCGTAGGGGTTGTCCGGCACGCGGTAGTACGGCGACGCGTTGGTCGGCGACACGCTCTGGTTCCAGAACACGGTCTCGGGGTCGATCCACACGCACACGGCGCCGTTCGTGCCCTCGAAGTTGAACGTGACGCCGCCGTCCTCGGTGGTGCCGGTCGGACCGACCTCACCGTAGATCACGGACTCGGCGAGCGCGTCGCGGGTGGTGACCTCGACCGGAACGATGGAGCCGAGGTCCATGACCGGCGGCACGCCTTCGATCAGGCCCGGGAACACCCGGTTCTGGTTGGTGTCACAGCCTGCACCGATCGCGAGCGCCGCGAGGGCGCCAGCGAGGCCGAGCAAGCGGGGGGTGGAGGAATCGAAGCGCATGGTCACTCCACCTCGAAGTCGAGGACGATCTCAGCCGGCTCGAAGGGGTCGTCTGCCCACGTGAACCCCGTGGACGACACGTAGTCGCCCGTCTCGGTGTAGGCAGCGGGGCGGTTCAGCACGTCCTGGAACTGGGTGCCTGCGCGCCAGTTCTGGTTGTACGTGAACTCCTGGTACCCGAGGGTCGGGTTGCAGGTGTTGTAGGACAGCGGACCGGTCGTGAGGTTGGTCGGGCCCGGACGCTCCATGAACGCCCACGCCGTCATGTCCTCGAAGAACTCCGCCTCGGGGATGACGAACTCGCCGACGAAGTTGTCGCCGTCCTCGACGAAGTCCAGGTCGCCCGCGTCGATCACGTCGTCGCCGTTGCGATCGGAGGTCGGGGTGAGCTGGATCTCCTCCTCGGAGGTCCACCGGCGCAGCTGGTAGCAGGTCTGGACGAACGCATCGGCGCTGGTGATCTCCTCTCCCGAGGCGTCGACCAGCGGCACACCGACCGTGTCGCGCCACCAGCTGATGATGGACTCAAAGCTCTCGTAGCGGCCCGAGACCATCTGGCACTGGAAGAACTCGAAGCACGCGTACCGGAAGTCGCCCAGCGTGGTGCCCCCGTACGGGTAGGCATCGCCCACACCCAGCTCCTGGGCGGCGCCCGAGACCGGGCCCGTCTCCGGGTAGGGGTAGCTGAACAGGTCGTCGCGGACCGAGGCGTACAGGCCGATGAACACCGGCCCGATCAGGCGGACGTCCGTGACCGTGACGACCTCTTCCTGGGGATCGCCGGTGGCGGGGTCCAGCACGGGGTCGCCGTTGTCGTCGGTGACCTCACGCGTGAAGTCCATCGTCGCGGCGTCCTTGGGGATCACGACGGTGCCCACGAGGTCCTGGATGATCAGGCCCTCGTCGTAGCAACCGGCCGAGCCGGCCACCACGGTGGCGATCGCGAGGCGACGCAGGGGAATGGAAGGGAGGCAGGGCATGGTGGATTCTCCCTAGAACCGGTACCGGACGCCGAGCTGGATGACCATCGGCGACTGGCGAGAGGTCGCGAACAGCCGGTTCTCCCGGTAGAACGCTGCGTTGAAGTTCGAGGGTGCGCGGTTGTTGAACAGGTTGAGGATCTGCAGATCGACCCCGAGCTGTCCACGACGCACGTCGATGTTCTGCTGGATGCGGATGCCCGCCTCCCAGATGTCGCTGAACTGCCAGTAGTACTGGCGGTCGCGGATCCGCAGGCTGTAGCTGCCGCCCTGGTCGGAGTAGTAGAACCGCTCCAGCGGGGTGCCGCTGTTGTAGATCACCGTGCCACTGATGGTGGTGGTGTTCGGGTCGGTGCCGGCGATGTCCCAGTAGGCGAACGCGCGGACCGAGTGCTGCGAGGCGGTGACCAGCGGACCGTAGTTGTACTGGACCTGCGGGTCGTTCGCGAAGGAGCCGGACAGCGAGCTGTTCGAGGAGCCGTTGATGAACGTGTACGAGTACGCGGCCTGGGCGCCCCACCGGCGGGCCGGACGCTTGGAGAGCGTGACGTCGAGCCGGTAGTAGTTGCGGCGTGCCTCACGCGGCGTGCGCAGCCGGTAGTAGTTGACCAGCGGGTTGGACAGGCGCGAGCCGATGATCTGCGAGCCGTCCTCGTCGTAGATGAGGTTGACCTCGTCGGGCTCGTACAGGTTGCGGGTGAACTTGGCCTGGAAGTTCACGCCGAACGTGACGTCGGTGACGATCTGGCGCTGGACGACGACGTTGATCTCGTCGACGCTCGGGAGCTTGAGCTTGTCGTGCGCCGTGGAGGTGTTCTGCTTGGGAGAGATGTCGTACATCAGCTCCTGGTTGTTCAGCGGGCCGAGGCCATCGAGGCCGCCCTGGAAGAACTCACCGAAGAACAGCTTGGAGCCGAAGTTCGCGACCGAGGTGAACCCGGCGACCGCCTGACGGCCCGCCTCGTTGAAGCGGCCGTAGCCACCGGCGATCTTCATCTTCTGGTCGCCGGAGGGGTCCCAGGCGGCGAACAAGCGGGGCGCGAACTGGGTGCCGGAGATGACCGGGTCGCCCAGGTCGTTGCGCATGACCGTATTGTCCATGCGCACACCGTAGCGGACGGTGAGGTTGGAGACCGGCTTGTAGGCGTCCTGGATGAAGGCCGACCAGACCGAGCCCGTGTTGCGCTGACGGACCGGGCCCGTGGCCTCGAGCCAGTAGTAGTTCTGGAAGGTCTCGGGGTTGCCCGCGGCCTCGTTGATGTCGATGTACTGGAGGTTGCCGGCGATGCCGAGCACGCGGTTGTTGATCAGCTGCTCGGTCTCCACACCGATCTTGATGTCGTGCGAGCCGCCCAGCGGGTCCTCGAGGGCCAGCGCGCTGAACTTGGTGCCGACCGTGATGCGCCAGCGGTCGTCGAACGTGTACGAGCCCCAGTTGACGCTGCTGAACGCGCCGAACGACCCGATGCGGCCCGGGGTCTCCAGGTCGAGCGTGTTCTCGAGCTCGTCCGGCTCACACCGACGGCGGTCCGTGTCCGGGTTGTGGGTACACGGGACCGCGTACTGCTCGATGGAGATCTTCTGGATGCCGACGCGGGTGTCGAGGTTGGTGTCCGGGTTGATGAACCACTGCCACCGCAGCTGCCCGACGAAGCCGGACTGCGCCTGACGTCCCTGGGCCTCGGACTTGGTGAAGGGGTTGCCCTGGTCGATGTTGTCGATCGTGGTGGGATCGGTCTGGAACAGCACCGTGAGGCGGTGGGCGCTGTTGGGCTGCACCGTGAGCTTGGCCAGCAGATAGTGGCCATCGTAGTCGCGGCGCTGCGGGATGCCGTTGGCGGCGATGAGGCTGCGGTCGTGCTGGTAGGACAACACGAACCACGCCTTGTCCTGCACCAGCGGACCGGAGACCTTGGCGGCGACCTGCAGGGTCTGGAAGGACTGGTCGAATCCGGTCGGCCCGAGCTGGTAGCCGTCGGCCGTGTACCGCTCGTCCATCCGCGGACGCCAGTTGCCGTTCTGGTAGTAGGCCGAGGTCTCGAACTCGAGGTTGTTCGAGCCGGACTCGGTCACGATGTTGATGATGCCACCGAGGCTCTGGCCGTACTCGGGGTCGAACCCGCCGAGGATGGTCTCGATCTGCTGGATGGCGTCGAAGTTAAAGTTGTTGCCGAACGTGCCGGTGACCGGGTCGGTGACCGTGGCGCCGTCGAGCATGAAGGTGTTCTCGTTGCTCGCGCCACCCGCCATGTTCGGGTTGCCGCCGCCGGTGACGCCGACGCTCAGCGCGACCGCCTCCTGGTAGGACCGGCCCGAGGGGATGCGCTCCAGGAAGTCCTTGGTGAGGACCTGACCGACCGTGGTGCTCTCGACGTCAATGTCGGAGCCTCCCGAGACGGTGATCTGCTCGAGCTCCTCTTCTTGGAGGGTGACGTCCTGGGTGACGGTGCGGTTGATCACGACCTGGATGCCCGCGATGGTCTGGCCACCGAGCGCCGGGTGCTGGACCCGGATCTCGTACACGCCCGGGATCAGCTGGACGAACCGGTACTTGCCGGTGCTGCCGGTCTCGACCGACTGGTCGGCGGTCATGTCGCTCGACAGCGTGACCGTGGCGCCGGGAACCGGGAGACCCATCTCGTCGTTAACCGTACCCTGAAGGGTTCCGGTGGTCTGCGCGTGGGCAGCCGGAGCACCCAGGGTGATCACGAGGAGCACCAGGGCCGCGGCAACTGCCGAGAGCCAGGACGCGAGCGGGCGCGTCGTGCGTCGGATGGCATTGGACAGCAAGCGGACCTTCCCGTGATAGCGCAGATTCCGGGCCAGATTTCGCGATATTTCAGGCGAAATGCAAGCAGGTGCGAACCAGCGTAGAGTTACAAGCGTGGGTCGACTTCGTCAACCGAGCGACCCCGAAGCGGCGAGGAAGATCACCACCCTCGGGGGTCGATCGTCGAGACCGGGGGCCGATAACCCCATGGTCGGTCCTCGCGCCCCCCGGCGACGGGTCCTCGACGGATCCGTGACGCCACGGCGCCGGAACCCGCACGCGCTGTGCGATACACCACGCCGCCCGCTCGGAGGATCTGCGTGCCGGGACCCCTCCCCGCCGACCGTGCCATGCCGTCCCGGACCGTGCGCCCCTGGCTGGCTCTGCTCGCCACCCTGGGCGCCTGTCAGGTGCGGGCGTGTGGGCCTGCTTCCGTGGCGCCTCCTGACGATCCGCGGCCCGTCCTCGCGCTGTCGGTCGACGTCCCGTTCGCCGGGCTCACCATCCCCGACACCTCCCGTCCCCACGCCCCCGACCCCACCGAGGTCGTGCCGCTGACCGGATGGACGCGCGGAGACCGCGTCGGATCGTGGCGGGCCCCCCATCCCATCCGCACGCGCAACCTCTACTTCATGCGCCCGAGCCCCGGCATGCGCGTGACGACCGCATCCGGTGGGGACGTCGCCCACGAGTACCTCAAGGTGCAGGGCGGCCAGGCCGACGAGATGTGGGGGTACGACGAGACTGGCGTCACGCTGATGGGGGAGCGGGCCGGTGCGCCCCAGGATGCCGCCTACACGTTCACCTACCCGCGGGCGGTCCAGCGGGAGCGCCGCCTCAACCTCGCCACCTCCGGGCTGTCGGCCGACGACTTCGTGCGCGCCACCGTGCAGGTCGGGGACCACTCGGAGATCAGCCGCCAGGGCCTGCTGCTGCCCGCGCCTGCCGAGGCCGGCTGGGAGGTCACCCTGCCCGAGGGGGCGGTCCTGTCGTTCGAGGTGGGGATGGTGCCCCCCGAGTGGCGCGACGCCCCGCCGAGCGACGGCGCGGTCGCCACCGTCACCTGGACCCCGCAGGGCGGCGCGCCCGTCGAGCTGTACCGGGCCCGGGTCGATGTCGGTCCGTTCGAGCGCGTCACGGTGGATCTGTCCGCCTGGTCCGGCACCGCAGGCCACCTCGCCTTTCAGACCGAGCCCGGCCCCGACGCCCGGTTCGACTACGTGTTCTTCGCCGACCCCGTCGTCGCCCCCCACCGCGACACCCCCCGACGCGTGTTCCTGGTGTTCGTCGACACCCTGCGCCCGGACCACCTCGGCGCCTACGGCTACCCACGGGAGACCAGCCCGGCCCTGGACGCAATCGCCGCGCGGGGCGTGCGGTTCGATCAAGCGCGCTCGATCGCGCCGTGGACCCTCCCCAGCGCCCGCACGATGGTCACGGGCAACCAGCCCGAGCGGTACGCCACCTCCGAGAGCCTCCCCACCACCCTGCGCGCCGCGGGGTTCGCCACCGGGATGTTCGCCGGCAACCTGTACCTGGGGCCCAACTTCGACATGCACCGGGGCTGGGGGATGCACCACATCGACCTGCTGCCCCACGCACAGGATCAGCTCGACAAGGCGCTGGCGTGGCTCGAAGGCCAGGAAGGCCGCGACGTCCTGATGTTGCTGCACCTGATGGATCCGCACCTGCCCTACAAGGAGCCGCCCGCCTACCGCGAGCACTTCGCGAGCGTGCCGCGGCCCCCCGCCATCCGCACCGACCTGTTCCACCTGCCCGCGGTCAAGCGCGCCCGCCCCGCCGATGGCAAGGAGCGGCAGTACTTCCTGGACCGGTACGACGCGAACATCCGCTACGCCGACGACCAGCTCGCCCGCCTGTACGAGCACGTGCGCCCCACCGACCTCGTCGTGTTCGTGTCCGACCACGGCGAGGAGTTCTGGGACCACGGCGACTTCGAGCACGGCCACACGCTGTTCGAGGAGCTGCTTCGGGTCCCGATGGTGATGGCGGGCGCGGGGCTGCCGGTCGGGCACGCGGTCGACGACCCGGTCAGCCTGCTCGACGTCACCCCCACGATCCTCGATGTCCTCGGCCTGCTCCCCGAAGACCACGATCGCGACGGCACCAGCCTGCTCCCGGCGATGCGCGGAGACGAGGCGGCGCGGCGCACCCTCGCCACCCGCGCCCTCGCGGTGGGCCGTCCCCTGTACGGGGCGGAGCGGTGGGGCGTGATCGACGGCCCCCACAAGTACACCACCCACGCGGGCGAGGAGTCCTTGTTCGACCTGCGCGCCGATCCCACCGAGAAGCGGGACCTTCGCGACCAGCGCGGCGACCTGGCGATGGCGCTGCGCGGGCGGATGGGCGAGGCGCTCGATCGGGAGCCCGTGGTGGCGCTGCGGCTGTCCAACCGCATCGAGCGCCGCGTGCTGGAGGACATGACCGTCACGGTGAAGGTGCCGGGCGGGGTCACCGACATCTGGACCGGCAACGACCCCACCGAGCACAGCCTCGCCTGCCCGTCGATCTCCGAGGACGGCACCACCCTCACCGTCACCTGGCCTGCGCCGTGGCGGGGTGCGCGGGAGGTGTTCGCGATCACGGCCCGTCCCCTCGAGGAGATCGCCAACGACCTGGAGATCGTGGCCACCGCGGGCGAGGCCACGCTCACCCCCGCCGTGCCCGACGATCAGCCCTTCGCACCCGGCGGCCGCCGCACCGTCACCCGCGGCTGGGTCGGCGGACGCTCCTTCGCGATCGGGGTCGCGGTCGTCCCCACCCCCGTCGAGGGCCAGGACGCCGTCAGCGGGTACGACGCGGAGACCAGCGGAGGCCTGCAAGCGATGGGCTACGTCGTCGGCGACGAGCCACCCGGCGAGGACCCAGGCGACCACGACGAGGGCCACACCCGCGCCCTCGGCGGCTGCCCCTGATCCCCCAGGCCCTCAGGTTCCCGTCGGCATCCCCCTCGCGGGGCCGACCGCGCCCTCGGACTACTTGATCCCGACCAGGGTGAGCGTGCAGTTGTCCTTGCCGCCCCCCTGGTGCGACGCCCGCACCAGCTCACGCGCCGCGACGCGCGGGTCCGAGTAGGTGGACAGGATCCCGGCGATGTCGTTGTCCTCGACCTCGCCCCACAGCCCATCGCTGCACAGCAGCACGCGGTCTCCAGGCTCCAGCGCCACCCGGAACAGGTCGACCTCGACGTCCCGCTCGGTGCCGACCGTGCGCAGCAAGATGTTGGACTGGGGATGGTTGCGGGCCTCGGCCTTGGAGATCTTGCCGCGCTCCACCAGCTTCTGGACGAAGGAGTGGTCCGTGGTGATCTGATGCAGCGTGCCATCCCGGTACAGGTAGGCCCGGCTGTCGCCCACGTTCGCGACGTAGGCGTGGCGGCCGTCGTGCAGCAACATGGCGACCAGCGTCGTCCCCATGTCGTTGCCCTTGCGATCGGCCTCGTCCTTCACCGCGTTGTTCGCGCGCGTGAACGCCTCGTGCAGCATGGACTCGATGCGCTCGCGGCCCTCCTCCAGCGCACCCTCACGGTCGCGCGCGATGCGGCGCATCGTGGTGACCGCGATGTGGCTGGCCACCTCGCCGCCGTCGTGTCCGCCCATGCCGTCGGCGACGATGTACAGCTCGCCGTTGCGGCCCAGGGAGGTCCAGCCCCAGTTGTCCTCGTTGAGCTGCCGGGCGAGGCCCACGTCGCTCATCCCCGACAGGGTCGGCGGGAAGGCCATCGCCGCGTAGGTGTCGAAGCGTTGCTCGATGGCGCGGCCGAACTCGCGCAAGCTCGGGTAGTCCCCGCTGCCCGCGAGGTGCAGGAAGTCGGCCAGCGCCCCCGACTGCACGTGGCAGTACGACCCCAGCAGGACCGCCATCTGCCGGACGATGTCCTCCATGATCTCGGGCGGCAGGGTGCGCGCGCGGACATCCACGATGTCGAGGTCGAACAGGCGCACCAGGCCATCGGCGCCGATCAACAGCTGGGAGCGACGCAGCGGACCGACCTGCACCCCACGGGACGCCAGGTAGGCCAGCGTCCCCACCACCCGCTGGGCGAGGTGCAGGATGCGCTGGTTGGACAGCGGCGAGGCCTCGTCGAGCATCAGCCCCTCGCCCTGGTAGGGGACGAAGGACAACATCTGGTCGTCGAGGCGCAGGACGTCGACCGGAAGGGTCAGGCCCGGGTGCTCCAGGTCCCGCTGGACGAACACCTGCCAGGCATCGAACTGCGACTGGACCCACCGCGAGGTCATCAGGTAGCGCCGGATCCCCAGCGCCTTGCCGCAGTTGCGACACAGCCGCGCCTCCCGCGGGTTGTCGCGCATGCCACAGGCAAGGCAACGCCGGTGCGGTTGGTCCGGCCGGTCGTCGTCGACCAGATAGAACATCCGGCCTTCGGCCAGCCGCACCAGCCCCTCGACCTTGTAGTGGTCGCCGAGGAACGTGCCGGGCGGAAAGTGCGGGGGGCGCGAGTCGGCCATGGTCAGGACGCAGGCTCCGGCGCGGTGGACAAGGGGGCGTGCGCCCGCAGGCTATGCCGAAGGGAGGCACAAAAGCCAGCGCCGCAACGGATCGCGGTTTCCAACAGGGCCCGACAGTCGCTATCCTGCACCGGCCTGAGCCCCGGCGTGCCGGCCCTTCGCCCCCCCTGGCGCGTCCCCGCGACGCCCCGGCTGTGCGACGGTCGCCAGCCCATCCCCCGCCGAGCCAGGGCTCCCCAAGCATCCGGAGGCACCATGGTCCATCCCCCCCTTCGCACCGTCCTGCTCGCCCTTCCGCTCCTCGCCACCCTCGGCGCGTGCAAGGACAAGGACGTCGTCGACGACACCGACACCGGCGAGCCCATCGACACGGACACCGGCCCGACGGACACCGGCGACGACACGGGCACGGTCGAGACGGGAGACACCAGCGAGTCCGACACGGCCGTGACGATCCCCGTCGCCACCATCCCCCAGCTGCGCGACAACAGCGGCAACTGGGGCACGGGACAGGTCGTCGAGGTGCAAGACGTGATCGTGACCGCCGTGTGGACCAACACCTCGGGCACGTTCCTGTCCGTCCAGGACAAGACCGCCACCGAGAAGGCCGCCCTCGTGGTGGACTTCCCCACCGGCAGCACGCCCCCGGCCCGGGGCGATCAGGTCACGGTCCTCGGCGCGTACGCCGAGCGCTCGGTCGGCAGCGACGACGCCACGGTGCTCACCGTCTCCACCGCCGATCCGACCACCTCGGTGACCGTCACCGGCACGGGCGCCGTCACCCCCAAGGTGCTGCAGCCCGACGAGCTCTCCAACAACGTCGAGTTCTGGGAGTTCATGGTCATCAAGCTCGAGGACCGGGACAGCCAGCAAGCGCTGGTGCCGCTGGAGGTCCGCGCCAACCCCAACAGCAGCGGTGAGTTCCCTGTGGCGGG
>JAUHWK010000504.1 GCA_030424555.1 bacterium
GGGCCGGCACGCGACAGGGGCAGCCCACCGCGACGGCCACCACCGAGGCTGAGGGGCCGGAGGGCGACTGGATCCCGGACCGGGCCCCGCTGTCCGCCGGGGGCCCGGAGGTGGTGGGTGCGCGCCGCGCCGAGGGGGTGTGGAGCCTGGAGATCCCCGCACTCCGCGGGTTGGACGACGCGTCGCTGGGGGGCCCGTGGTCGCCGGTGCAGGTTCAGGCCGGGGGCGTCCGCGTGCCCCGGGTAGCCGTCGACCAACTGGGCCGATGCCGCACCTGCTTCGCCCACACGCCGGGGGGCCTGCAGGTCCGGGCCCCGCACCGGCCAGCCGTGTCGTGGGCCGTCCAGCGCCCCTGGCGCACGCCGGATGGGGCGCGGACCTGGTGGCTCCTGCCTGGACGCAGCCTGCTGCGGGACGGGCGCGACGGGACGCGCGGCCAACCCGTGGCGGATCTCGTCGGACCGGACGCCGACCGCGTCGTGGTCCAGGACGAGGGGTGGGGGTTCAGGCTCCCGGGGTCGGCCGGGCCCGTGCTGATCCGATCCCTGCGCCTGGTGGACGGGGACCACGCGTGGTGGCTGCAGCGCCCGCCCGTGGCGACCGTCGGGGTCCGGGACGGCGCGCGGTGAGCGCGGTACGGTCCGCGGGTCCCCCAGGACGAGGAGGGCGTCCGTGAGCTTCGTGTCGCTGCCGTTCCTCGCGCTGATGGCGGTCGTGTGGACCGCGTACTGGGCGCTGCGGGATCGCCGGGCGCAGAACGTCCTGCTGGTGGCGGCGTCGGCGGTGTTCTACGGGTGGATCCACCCGTGGTTCGTCCTGCTGATGCTGTTCAGCGCGGTGTTGGACTACTCGGCGGCCCGCTCGATGGCGGCGGACCCCGCGCGCAAGGGCCGCTGGATGGCGGTGAGCCTGGCGGGCAACCTCGGCCTGCTGGGCGCGTTCAAGTACTTCGACTGGTTCAGCACGAACGTGGCGCATGCGCTGTCTTCGGTGGGGCTGCACGCCGACCCGTTCACCCTGGGCCTGCTGCTGCCGGCCGGCATCTCGTTCTACACGTTCCAGACCCTGTCCTACACGATCGACGTCTACCGGGGACGGCTGCAGGCCCGCACCGACATGCTCGACGTGCTGGTGTACGTCGGCTTCTTCCCCCAGCTGGTGGCCGGCCCGATCGAGCGTGCAGATCGGCTGCTTCCCCAGGTGGAGCAGCCCCGCGTGTTCTCGTGGGACGCCACCCGCTCGGGCCTGAGCCTCGCGCTGTGGGGGGCGGTCAAGAAGGTCTGCGTGGCGGACCTGCTCGCCCCCCAGGTCGCCCAGATCTTCCTGGTGGAGGAGCCGTCGTTCTGGATGTGGTTCGCGGCGTGCTGGGCGTTCGGCGTGCAGATCTACGCGGACTTCTCCGGCTACACCGACATCGCGCGGGGCACGGCCCGGATGCTCGGGTTCGAGCTGGTCGACAACTTCGACCGGCCCTACCGCGCGGCGTCCACCCCGGAGTTCTGGCGGCGCTGGCACATCAGCTTGTCCACCTGGGTCGGCGACTACGTGTACACCCCGCTGCTGCGCACGGGTCGCCCGGGGCCGCTCCGCACGCTCGGCGCGATCGCGGTCACCTTCCTGCTGATCGGCCTGTGGCACGGGGCGAGCTGGAACTTCGTGCTGCTGGGCACGTGGCACGCGGGCTGGATGGCGTTCTACACGTTCGCCACGCCGCTGGTGCCGGCGCGGGTCCGCGCCCACCCGGTGGCGTGGTTTACGGGCCTGCTGTTCCACACGGTGGTGGTGCTGCAGCCCACGGCGTTGCTGTTCCGTGAGCGCAGCGTCGAGCGCATCCTCCAGCACCTGGGGCAGATCGGCCAGCCCTCCACCGAGGAGGAGCTGATCGCGGCGACCCTCGTCGCCAGCATGGCAGTCCTCGGCTCGATCCCGCTCACGCTCGGCCACCTCGTCGAGGACCACGTCCTCCCCCGGGTCGAAGGCACAATCTGGATGCTCCCGGTGCAGACCACCTGGTGGAGCCTCGCGGCCGTGGCGATCTTCATCGGCTACCGCGACGTGAGCGAAGACTTTATCTACTTTGAGTTCTGAGGGCTCCGGGCCTCCTCCTGCAGGACGCATCGAGGGGCTGGTCTGCGGCCGCCATGGCGTCGTCAGCCCCCCTCGACGATGCGCTGCATCGCCATCGAGGGCCTTCCTTGCCCTGGCGTCCGCATCCTTCGCCCCTCTCGGTCCTTCCGTCGTCGGCCCTCCGCGGGCTCCGGGCCTCCTCCTGCAGGACGCATCGAGGAGGGCGGCCGCCATGGCGTCGTCAGCCCCCCTCGACGATGCGCTGCATCGCCATCGAGGGCCTTCCTTGCCCTGGGATCCGCATCCTTCGCCCCTCTCGGTCCTTCCGTCGTCGGCCCTCCGCGGGCTCCGGGCCTCCTCCTGCAGGACGCGTCGAGGGGCTGGTCTGCCGACGCCGAGCTTGTCCGAGCCCCTGTTCCGTCGACCGGGCTGCGGACGGTCCTCAGTCCTCCTTGAACCGCCCGGTCCGATCGGCGCGCGTGGGGCGGGGGTCGTCGAGGGCGGTCAGGTGGTCGGCGACGGCGACGGCGACGGCTTGGGCGACCGCGTCGTTCTCCTCGGCGGTGAAGTGGGCGTGGGGACGCGGACGGGGGAGGCCGAGGGCGTGCCGGGGGGAGGCGCCGTCCACACAGTCGAGGGCGCGGCCGCAGCGGGGGCTGAGCACGGGATCGTGCAACTCCAGCTGGACCACCTGCAGGGGGATCCCGGCGCCTTCAGCGGCCTCGAGGAGCCGGTCGAGCAGGGCGGCACCGCGCTGGACCTCGGGGGCGTGGGGCGGGACGATGCGTTCCCACAGCGCGTTCGCGAGGAGGACGAGGCGTGGCGTGGCCTGGCGGGCGTGGACCGCCTCGGCCCAGCTGCTCTCGACGGGGTGGATGACGGCACGGCCCGCTTGGACCTCGGTCCAGGGCTTGGGGCCGAACGTGGTGCGCCACCCGTTCCGCGGCAGGTCGACCGGTGTCCACCCGACCAC
>JAUHWK010000505.1 GCA_030424555.1 bacterium
TCGGTGGCCCGTCCCTCGGGGCGGACGTTGCGCAGCTCGAACGCGATGCCCAGCTCTGCGGCGAGGTCCACCAGGGCCTCGACCTCGTCCAGGTTGTGCGCGGTCAACACGGTGCGCAGCGTGGTGTGTAGGCTAGACGCCGCCGCCGCCCGCAGTCCGGTGAGGGTCTGGGGGTGCGCCGCAGGATCGCCCGTGAGGGTGGTGTGGATCGCGGGGTCGACGCTGTGCAGGCCGATCGCGGCCTCGTCGAGCCCGGCGGCCTCCAGGCGCCCGAGGATGCCGGGGTCGCTGAGGAGGCGCCCGCTGGTGGAGACGGCGGTGCGCATCCCGATCCCGTGGGCGTACCCGATCGCGCGCAGCACATGGCGCCCAAGCAAGGGCTCGCCCCCGGTGAGCACCACGCGCACCGCACCCGCCGCGCGGGCGTCGTCGATCGCCTGCTTGATGCCTGGTGCGGGCACCCTGGCCCCGTCCAGCCGGGGGGCGACATCACAGAACACGCACTGGTTGGGACAGCCCCGGCTCACGGGCAGGACGAGGGTCTGCACACCACCTCCGCACCGTCGATCGTAGCGCCGGATCCCCCCCTCGGCGACCGCCACCGTCTGGTGCGGGTTCGTCGTCCGCCCTCGGTGCGGTACAACCGCCCGGGCCCTCCTTCGGGCCACACCGGGAGACACGCGCGGTGCATGGCTGGTTGACCGACACGATGCGCTGGGCGGTGGACGTCCTCGCCACCACCGATCCGGTGACGGCGCTGGCCGTGCTGATCGGGGCGCTGCTGCTGTGCGGCCTGGGCATGCCCATCCCCGAGGACATCATCCTCGTCACCACCGGCATCCTGGCGGCCCTGGGGAAGTTCCCGCTGTGGCTGGGGATCGTGTTGTGCTTGGTGGGGGTGCTGTGTGGCGACGCCACGCTGTTCTTCGTGGGGCGCCGCTACGGCGAGCCGATCCTGCTCAGCCCGTTCGCCCAGCGGACCATCGGACCCGAGGGCATCGCCAAGGCGCGAAGCATGATCAAGCAGCACGCCCGCTTCATCTGCTTCATGGCGCGGTTCCTTCCGGGGATCCGCTCGGCGATCTACCTGGTGGCGGGCGCCGTGGGGGTGCGACCGGCGGTCTACCTGACCCAAGACGGCCTCGCGGCCTTGCTGAGCGTGCCGTTCTGGGTGGTGGTCGGGTGGATGTTCGGCCACAACGTCGATGCCGCGCTCGCGTCGGTGCAGCGCTGGGAGGGGTGGATCCTCACGGGCGTGGGGGTGGCCATCGCGGGATACGGGTTCTGGCGATACACGCGCCGGGGCGCTGAGGAAGGCGGGCTCGTCGGAGGGTGAGGATGCCGCGGCTGAGCCAGGCGGATCGAACACAGCTGAACGCACAGGGGCGCGACCCGGACCAGATCCAGGCGGCGCTCGACCTGCTCGCGGGCGATCGCCCGTGGACGCGAATCCATCGACCAGCCACGCGGGGCGACGGGATCGTCGTGCTGGATCCGGCGTCGTGGCCTGCGCTGGAGCAAGCGGCCCAGGCGGCGGCCACCTCGGGGCGGGTCGGCACGTTCGTCCCCGCGTCGGGGGCGGCCACCCGGCTGTGTGCGGCGCTGTGGGCCACGTGGGATGCGATGTCGGACGACGGCGTGTTGCCCGAGGCCCGTCCCCAGCTCGTCGACGAGGTGCTCGAAGGTGCACCGGAGATGGCCCTGTGGCCTGCGCTGCAAGCCCATGGGGCCACCGAGGGCGATCCGGCCAGCATCCTCGATGCGATGTTTGGCGAGGGCGGCCTGGCGCTGGACCGTCAGCCCAAGGCGCTCGTGCCGTTCCATCGGCACGGCAGCGACATCCGCACCGCGTTCGATGAGCACGTGGTGGAGGCGTCGCTGCTGGCGTCGGATGCCCAAGGGAGGGTTCGGGTCCACATGACCGTGGCGCCGGAGCACCTGGCGGGGTTCCGCCGAGCGGCTGCCCACGCCACCGCCTCGCTGGAGGACGGCACCGTGGACCTGTCCCTGTCGATGCAGGACCCGGTGACGGACATGCCGGCGCTGGGCGAAGACGGCGAGCCTGTGCGCGACGACGCGGGTCAGCTGTTCTTGCGCGCGGGGGGCCACGGCTCGTTGCTCGGCAACCTCGATGCGTGCGAGGGCGACGTCGTCCTCGTCAAGAACGTCGACAACGTGGTGCGCGCCGGGATGCGGGGACCGGTGGTGCCGTGGCGTCGGCGCTTGATGGGCCTGCTGGTGACGCGCCAGGCCGAGGCGTGGGCGCTGCTGGAGCATCTGGCGCGAGGCGAAGGGGTGGCGGAGGCCCAGGCGTTCTGTGCGGACGTGCTGGGCATCGATCTGCCAGCCGAGGCCTCGGCGCTCATCGATCGGCTGGACCGTCCGTGGCGGGTGGCGGGCATGGTCCGCAACACCGGCCAGCCGGGCGGCGGGCCGTACTGGGCAGACGGGCCCGAGGGCGTGTCGCTGCAGATCGTCGAGGGTGCGCAGATCGACCCGGACTGTGCCGAGCAGATGGCGATCGTGCAGGGCGCCTCGCACTTCAACCCGGTGGATCTCGCCTTGGGCCTGCGCGACCGGCACGGCGCGTCCTACGATCTGTCTCGCTACACCGATCCCAGCGCCGTGCTGTTCGCCTCCAAGTTCCACGCGGGGCAGACGATGCGCGTGATTGAGCACCCGGGCTTGTGGAACGGCCAGATGGCCGGGTGGAACACGGTGTTCGTGGAGATCCCCGAGGCCCTGTTCCAGCCGGTGAAGACCCTCGCGGACCTGCTCGGAGACGGCCACGCCGAGCGCGGCCCCGAGGCGGTTCGCAAGGGCGCGAAGTAGGCGTACACCCCACACCCTTCGGGCGATCACGAAAGCTCGTGCCACGGCGTTCAACGGACTGCCTCCGGCGAGGACGCCTGGCGTTCGCGGGTTGACGAACCAGCCACGTGGGTGGGTCGGATCTCCGAAACCGGGTCGGTGTCGACCACGCGCACGAGGGCGTACAGCCCAGGGCGCTGCACCGACAGGGCCTCAGGCAGGT
>JAUHWK010000506.1 GCA_030424555.1 bacterium
AGGGCTGCTTGCTGGGGCGCAACGGCTACGGCCTGTGTGACATGTCCGGCAACGTCACGGAGTGGGTGTGGGACGGCAAGTCCGAGTTCACCCCAGCGGCCGCCGTCGATCCGGTGTTCCCGCCCACCGACAAGGATCGCACCCAGCGTGGTGGCCACTACGACAACGGCCGGGACCAGGTCCGCATCACCCAGCGCGAGCACCACTGGGGCACCGATCGGTGGGACCAGGTGGGCTTCCGGTTGGTTCGCAACGCCCCGTGAGCCCCGCCTCCGGGCGCTACTTCACCTGGAAGGTGTGACGGAAGACCCGCGCATCGGAAAGCGGGGGGTACACCTTGGCGGTGAGGGCGTCCTCGAGGCAGGCGCCCAGACGGCCACGCTCCAGGGCCGCGTCGCGCAAGGTGACCTGGGTGGCACGGCCTCCGTCGATCCGGATGGCGGCGTCCAGCTGGCTGTCGCGGCCGATCTCGCCGCGGGTGAGGGCGTCGCGCAGGCAGGTCCGGGCGGAGTTGTCGGTGTCGATGATCCGGCGGATCGCCTGGGATGCAGCGTCGGCGCCCGAGGCGGTGGGGGTTCGGACTGGCTGGCGCTCGACGGCGGGCCGTGTGGCGACCGGCTGGGGACGGGCGGGGCGCGCGTCTGGCTCCGCGGGAATGTCGGGCAGGCGCAGGTCGCCGAGGTCGGGCAGTCCCGCCATGCCCGCGATGCGATCGAGGGTCTGGGAGGGACGGGCTGCGATCCCGGGTAGGCGGACCGGGGTGGGGTCGTCGTCCTCGGCAGCCTGGGTGGGCTCCACGGGGCGTGGGGCCTCGGGATCGGGATCGGGCGCGTCCACGGTGGACCCAGAGGCGGCAGGCGTCTTCCCGGATCCGGCGGACGGGGTGGCGGCGGCGGAGCCCGTGGACGACACAGGCGACGCCTTGGTCGCCTTGGGCGTGGACGCCGCGGAAGTCGACGGCGTGGGGGTGTCGTCGGGGGTGGTGGTGGCGGCGGATGGGGTCGACGGGGCTTCGGTGCCCGTGGACGCACGGACCGTGTCGGCGGGGGGGGCCGAGGGCTCTCCCTGGCCGGCCGTCCAGCCGATGGCCGCCACGGCGCCGCCTGCGAGCAACAAGCCCAGGCCCGCGAGCCACAGCGGCGCGCCACGTCGGGGCGGAGGCCAGACGTCGTCCGATCCGGTCTGTCCGGCGGCGGGGCCAGGACGCAGGGTGGACGGTGAGACCGTGGGACCCTTGGGGGCGGTCGCCCCTGGGCCCGTGCCGGGGCGCGGGCGGAGGGTCCCGGGGGAGGGCGGCGCATGGCCGGCTGGCACGGCGGCGGTCACGCCCGGTGCGTCGGGGGCGCTGCGTGCGGCGGCGGGCGGGGCAGGGGGCGCAGGGGCGGGCGCGCCCACGGGGGCGGTGCCCAGGGTGGCGACGGCCTCGCGGAACACGGTGCAGTTGGCGTAGCGCTCGTCGGGCTCGACGGCGGTGGCCTTCGCGATGATGGTCGAGATCGGGCGGTCGGCGGGGCGATCGCCCGACAACGTGGGGCGGGGACCGCGGACGATTCGCTCCCACGTGTCGAACTGCGATCCCCCGTCGAACGCCCGCGACAGGGTCATCAGCTCGTACAGCACGGCCCCCATCGCGAACACATCGGTGCGTTGGTCGACGTGGCCGGCCCCCCGGATCTGCTCGGGGCTCATGTACTCGGGTGTGCCCATCTGCATGCCGGTGCGGGTGGCCTGGTGCTGCTGCCCGGCGAGCGCGTCGGCGGCGACCTTGGCGATCCCGAAGTCCACGATGATCGGATCGTCGAGTGCCCCGCCGCGCAGGAGGATGTTGGCGGGCTTGATGTCGCGGTGGACGACGTTGCGGGCGTGGGCGTGGGCCAGGGCGTCGAGCAGCGGCAGCACGACGGCCTGGACCTCGGCGAGGGTCAAGGGGGTCTTGCGGGCGTCGATCGCGTCGGCCAGCGACACCCCGTCGATGTAGTCCATCACCAAGGCCGCCCACCCGCCGGCGTGGACGACATCGGTGACGCGGACGATGTGGGGGTGCTGGAGCTGCGCCTGGATCCGCCCCTCTTGCAGGAAGCGCTCGGTGATTGCGGGCCGGGCGGCGAGCTCGGGGGAGAGCACCTTGACCGCGTGCTGGGCGTGCAGGACCGTGTGGGTCGCGCGCCACACGGAGCCGAACGCGCCGGCCCCCAGCTGCACGTCGAGCCGGTAGCGATCGATCACGGTGCCGGGCTGGATGTCCACCAGGACTCCGGGAGGGGGGAACGAACCTGAACCCCGTGCGGCGATCCGGTAACCTCCCCGCTCTGGGGTCTACACGATCGGGTCGAACCACTCGGGGAGGTGGTCGGACTTCACGAGGCGGGCGGCGGCCTCTTCCGCGAGCCGATCGAGGATCGGGACGTCCTCGGGCTTGTCCATGCGCGTGAGCGCGAGGCGCTCCGCTGGCGTGAGGTCGCGGCCGAGGTTGTCGGGCAGCCAGTGCTTGTCGTCGTACACGTCGTAGCGGACGTACTGGCACACGGCGCGGTCCCCCAGCAGGTCGCGCTCGAGCTGCTGGACGGCGCCGTCGATGCGGCGCGCGGTGGGTGAGTGCGACATCCACTGCATCATCGCCTCGACCATCTGGGCGCAGTCGTCCATCAGCGAAGACAGGGCCTTCAACCCGTGCATCGCGGCCACCGAGCTCTCGGCCTGCTTGGGGTCGCCGGTGCCGGTGCCGATGCTGACGACGAGGAGGTTGTCGGGGCCCATCGGCCAGCGCAGGCCGTACCCGTCGAGGGTGGCGAGCTGGAGTGCTTGGAGGGTGGGGTTGTTGTGGGGACTGACGCCACCGTCGACGAACAACCCGTGCTCGACCTGCGTGCCGCGGCGCGCGATCTCGATGCGCTCGGGCTCGAAGTAGGTGGGGGCGGCGGTGCTCGCACGAACGACCTGCTTGAGGGCGTACTCGCCGTTCCCGAGCCAGTCCTGCCCCTCAGGTGTGTCCCAGTAGGCATCGAAGGGGTTGTTGG
>JAUHWK010000052.1 GCA_030424555.1 bacterium
GAATGCTGGTCTATCCGGCTCAGCGCCAGCACGTCGATCACATCCGCGCGGCCGACGAGACGGGCACACCCGTCCTGTCTCTGGTCGATGTCCAAGATGCCGGGTTCGACACCGTGACCATCGACGGCTCGTACCCGCGCTTCAACAGCAAGGCGATCGAGCACGCCGAGGCGGGCGCGGCGTTCGCCGACAACGACGACCCCGACGAGTGGTGCATCGCGGTCGACACCTTCCACGGCGGGCTGGAGTACGGCACCCCGGGCGCCGAGCCCACCTGCACCCCCGGCGACACCGACGTGCAGGGACCGACCCTCGCCACCCCTGCCGGCATCCACCAGGGCCTGTACGCCAACGGCGCCCAGATCCTCGTCGAGAACCTGATCGTCACCGCCGTGTACGACGGACCGTCGCCTCAGGACGCCTTCTTCACCGCCCAGGTCAACACCCAGACCCCGTCCACCAGCGAGGGCCTGTGGGTGTTCAAGGGCGCCAGCACCGGATTGCCCGCGGTCGGCGACGTGGTCGACATCGAGGGCGCGTACGCGCCGGACGGCACCATCCCAGGCCGCGACGCCCACGACGTCGTCAACGTCAGCAACGGCGTGGTCGACATCCTGTCCAGCGGCAACCCGCTCCCGCCCCCCGTGTCGGTTGGCCTGGGCGACGTGCTCCGCCAGGCGCCGTCTCCTGTCACCGCCCCCCCCGCGGGCGAGGTGTACGAAGGCATGCTGGTCACGGCCACGCCGGCCAGCACCTGGACCGTGTGCAGCGTGTTCTCGTCCGCTGGCACCGACTTCATCCGCTACCGGGTCACCGGGCAGACCTGCTCCTTGGCGTTCGAGCGCTACGTCGGCGGCAGCTTCTTCAACGTCGCCTCGCTCAACGCCACCGGCACCGCGGGCGCCGACGTGATCTCCTCGATCACGGGCATTGTCCGGTACCAGGACCGGTCGAACGCGCAGACCTACTACGACATCCACCCGCGCAGCGCGTCCGACATCAGCTACCTGGACCAGTAGGCCCCACGTCCGATCCCCTGCGCGCGCGGGGGATCGGCGGCCCGCCCCGCACGCGGCTTGTGCGGGATCGGTCGACGGCTGTCACGGTCTGCGCGGCGTGAGCGTGCTACACGCGCCCGACGCGCCGCGGACCGGATCCCGGCGGTCGGGGTGACAGGATGATCCGTCCACATCGCGTACAGCACGTCCTGGGTGGGCTCGGCCTCGTCGCCACCCTCGGGGCCTGTGCCGACCGAGCCCCCGCCGAGACGTGGGAGGACTGGTACACGCCGGGCGAGGGCACCGACGTCACGGAGCCCGTGGCGTTCACCGAAGACCCCTACGACCTCCCAGAGAGCGGATCCGGGGGCATCCGTGGCCTGCGGACGGCCCTGCTCACGCAGGTGTTCGACAACGACGGCCCCATCTTCGCCGCCCAGGACTTCCCCGCCGACGCCACGGCGTGCGGGTTCTGGGAGCCCGAGCTCGACCCCGCGGACACCGACGTCGTCGGCACCCTCCCCGCCGAGATCACCGGGTACGTCACGAGCCACCCCCGGGTGTACCGCAAGATCGAAGGCTGCGCGCCCGACGGCGCCCAGTCCGACGAGAAGTACTACGGCAGCTACTTCCTGGAGGACCGGACGGGCGGCATCTTCGTGCTCCGCGACAGCAAGGTCGCCCCGTTCGACATCGGAGCACGCGTCACCCTGCGGGTGCGTGCGGTCCGTCGGCGCTTCGGGGTCGACATGGTCTACGTTCACGACCTCGTCGAGGCCGAGCCCGGCCCGTTCCCGCTGTCCTACGCCCCCGTCACGCGGCCCCTCACCGCCGACGACCAGTCCACCGTCGTCCGGTTCACCGGCACGGTCGTGACCGAGCCCACCACCTTCGGCGAGACCCTCCTCACCATCGACGGGTACACCGGCGGCACCTGCGCCCCCGACACCCGGGACACGCGCGCCCACTGCGCGGTGATTCAGCTCGATCAGGAGATCACCCGCCGCGGCGTCACGCTCGCACCGGGCGAGCGGGTCACGGTCACCGGCCCCGTGGCGTCGTCACCCTTCTTCGACGCGATCGGCGTCATCAACTTCTACGGCCCGTACATCACCCGGGTCGGACAGATCACGCGCCTCGACACCCCGGTCGAGTAGCGCCCCTTCTTGCGCGCCCGGCCCCGCCGAGCGCACCGGAGTCCCGATGCCTTCCACGATGCTCCTGGGCGCCGCCCTCGCGCTGGCCGTCGACGCCCACGCACAGGACACGGACGCGCCCGTCGACGAGGAAGCAACCCCCGACGCCCCGCCTGCCGACGCGCCCCCGACGCCTGCCGACGACACCGTCCAGGTGCTTGACGAGACGCGTGCGCAGCCAGCGCCCGAGGCCGATCGGTCCCGTCCCAAGGATCCGGCCCCCACCCAGCGCGTCCCCGACGCCCCACCCGCCACGGCCGACCCCAACGGCGTCCTCGGGCTGATGGGCACCGACATCGAGGACCGGCGCAGCGAGCTCGAGACCCAGAAGCGGCGCCTGGAGACCAAGGTCTTCTTCGAGACCGAGTGGCACGAGTTCAACAACCTCGACTTCCGTGCCCTCGACGAGTCGAGCGACCAGGCCATCCTCGACAGCGACGACCGCAACGGCTTCGCGTTCACCGGCATCTCGCTGGAGCTCGGCTACCAGGTCAGCGACGCGGTCCGGCTGGTGGTCGGCACCAGCTACCGGGGTCTGTGGGGCAACGACCAGATCGGGAACGTCAACCGCTACGGCGGCTTCCTGTACTTCACCTCCCTGTATGCGGAGTGGCGTCCCTCCATCGGCCAGGGTGGCTACACGCCGATGATCCGCGTCGGGCGCCAGCGCTTCGACATCGGCGGCATGGGCGGCGCGCGCGAGTTCATCCTCGGCGACATCGTCGACCAGGTCCGCGTGGACTTCCCGCTGGGCCGCATCGGCACGCTGATCACCATCCCGGTCAACGTGGTCGGGCTCAGCGCCGACAACGACGACGTCAACTTCGTCGGGTTCGTCGGCCAGGCCAACAGCCAGATCTTCGGGTTCCGCGGCGACCGCATGACCCGCCGCCACGGCGCGATCCTCGTGCTCGCCCCCGAGCAGGTCCCCGGCCTGGATGTGCGCGCCTACGGCTTCTACAGCGACATCGGGGCGTTCGGGTCGGGTGCGGACATCACCTACAACGGCCGCCTGGGGAACTTCAGCGACAACGACTGGGTCGGCAACGCCGGGCTCCGCGCCAGCTACACCCTCCTCGACTGGATCACGCCGTTCGCCTCCTTCGATGCCAGCTTCGGCATCGACCGCAAGGAGCTGGTCGTCGACGACGTCGACACCACCGGGTTCGCCTGGTCCGCCGGCCTCGTCCTCGACCGCGACAAGCCCAGCAAGCAGGGCGTCGGGGTCCATGCCGAGCTGCGGTACTTCGAGGCCCAGGGGCCCGTGTACAAGGACGACGGCACCATGTTCAGCCACGGCTACGTCGGGATGAAGGCCCGACAGGTCGGTGGCCTGGCCGCCAACCGCTTCCTCGGCTGGCACCCCTCCGCCTACGTCGGATCGTTCGGCCTGGAGAACACCCCCCACGAGGTCGACCGCAAGGCGGGCACGCGGGTGATCAGCCTCGAGGGCGACGTGGAGCTGCCGGGCATCGTCACGGTCGGTGCGGGCTACTGGCTGCTGCAGGACACGGGCGTCACCGCGCTCGACCCCGACGACGTCGACACCCTCGTCCCCCCGTTCGGGTACAGCCGCGAGGAGTTCCGCGCCCAGGAGCGGCTCGGCAAGACCCTCGGCCACGAGATCGACCTGCGGCTGGGCCTGCAGGCCACCGAGGAGCTGAGCTTCTACGCCCAGGGCGCCGTGCTGCTGCCCGGTGGGTTCTACGGGATCGAGGTGGGCCGCGCCGCCGGCACCCAGCTGGGCTCCGCCAACCCCCAGCTGTTCTGGGACGCGTCCGCGGGCGCCCGGCTGGAGTTCTGATGACCGCGCGCACCGTGCCCCCCATCGGACTCCTGCTCGCGGTCCTCGGGACGGCGTGCGGAGATCCGTCCGACCAGCTGGAGCAGACGGTCGACTTCCGCGACGGGGTCGACGACGATCCCCAGGGCCAGGACGAGCCCACGACGGGCGAGCGCGGCACCGTCAAGATCGCCGAGATCAACGCCGCGGGCACCGTGCGCGACGACGGCACCTGGGACCCGTCCGACGTGTGGATCGAGCTGCGCAACGAGGGGGCGCGGCCGATCAACCTGTCGCGGTGGCGCCTGGAGGTGGAGGGCCCCTGGACCTACACCACCCGCATCCCCACGAGCGATCGCAAGGTCGACGTCGGGGAGCACGTGGTGATCACGGCCAAGGCCGACGGGTGCGTGGTCGAGCCCGACCTCGTCGCCAGCGACCTCCGCCTGCCCACCAACGGCGACGCCTTTCAGATCACCCTGCTGGACGCGGACGAGCACCTGATCGACGGCGCCGGCAGCGACGAGGCGCCCCCGTTCGCCGGCGGGTACGACGGCCGGGCCGCCTACGCGATGGAGCGCATCCACCTGATGTTCGGCCAGAACGGCGGCAGTCCCCAGGTGTGGCAGTTCCACAACCGCACGCCGTGCCCCAACAGCGTGGTCGCGGCCGATGGCGGCGGGAACCTGTCCTGCTTCGAGTCCATCCCCAACAACGATCGGCTCGCCCCCGACTGCCGGCGGTGGACCTACGCCACCCCCGGGCGGCCCAACTCGCCCGACTACTCGGGCGCCTACGCCAGCGGGGGGTTCGACTGATGCGATCCCACGCCCTGCTGCCCCTGCTCCTCGGCGCCTGCGCAGCCCCCGACACCTCCGCGCTGTTCACCGAGCTGGACCTGTCCCTGCCCGAGGACACGATCGGCGTCCACGACGCCCTGATCGACCTCGTCGACGGGGCGGAGGACTCCGCGCGCATCGCCCTGCCCGGCCTGGTCGACGTCGCGGTCGCCGAGTCGCTGATCGCCGCCCACGATCGCGGCGTCCTCACCGAGGTCGTGGTCGACATCGATCGCGAGACCGACCCCGGGGTGGCCGCACTGCAGCAGGCCGGTGTGCCGCTCCAGCTGGCGAGCGGCGCGCTCACCTACTTCGACTTCGGCACCAACGACGACGTCGGCTGGACCAGCGATCAGATCGCGATGTCGCACGCCTTCGCGGTGATCGATCGCACCCGGGTGCTGCTCGCCGACGGGGCGGGCGACGACCTGCCCGGCCGCCGCGTGCTGTTCACCGGCCGCAGCGAGGACCTCGGCGACGACCTCACCGCCGAGCACGTCCAGCTGTTCGGCGGCACCGACGCCACCGCCACCACCGCGTTCGACGCGCCCGCCAAGAGCATCGCCGACGCGCGCTGGATGTACCCGACCACCGGCCCCGACCTGTTCCAGCTGTGGCTCAGCCCGCAGGAGCGGACCGTCAAGCGGATGATCGACGCGGTGTACCGCGCCCGGGGGCCGATCCGGCTGATGGCGGACGACGTCGCCGACGAGGGCATGGCCCGCGCCCTGCAGCGCAAGGCCGAGGATGGGTTCGACGTCGAGGTGATCGTCGGCGGCGGGTTTGGTCAGGCCAACCCTGGGCTGTCCGACGCCCTGCTGCGCCAGGCCCCCGATGTCCCCGTGCTGCAGGCCGCCCTGCCCGGACGCCTTCCCACGATCCTGTTCGTCGACCTCGTCAGCGAGGGAAGCACCCTTCCGCTCACGCCGACCGTGATGGTCCAGACGTTCCCGATGGTCAGCGCCTCGCGCCTGTACGCCGGCACCGAGGTGATCACCGACCAGCTCACCGACGGCGCGCTGTACGTGCTGGAGTCCAACCGGTCCCCCACGCCACGCCAGCTGGAGCTGGTGGCGCTGTACGGCGACGCCCGCCTGTCCGCGGAGGCCTTGCGATGATCCGCCCGTACCGCATGCTCGCTGCCCTGCTGGCCGGCCTGCTCCTCGCCTGCGCCCCTTCGGACGAAGACCTCGACAGCACCCGGGGTGGCCGCGTCGACGTGTTCTTCAACGACCCCGGCAGCCGCATGCAGAACATGTGGGAGCCCGACGCGATCGACGTGATGATCGAGGGCATCCGCGACGCCCGCGGCACGATCGACATGGCCGTGATGGGCTTCTCCTACCAGCCGCTGATCGACGTCCTGATCCAGGCCTACGATCGCGGCGTCACGATCCGGATGGTGGGCGACGCCGGCCACCTCTACAACGCCGGCTACGAAGCCTTCCGCGAACGGCGGATCCCACTGGTCGCCGGCAACCTCCAGCACATCATGCACGACAAGTTCATGGTGATCGACGACCGGTTCGTGTACGCAAGCACGTCGAACTGGACCCCCACCGACCTGCGCCACAACATCAACAACTTCCTGGTGATCGACTCCCCCCACGTGGCGGCCGACTTCACCGCGGAGTTCGAGCAGATGTGGGCCGGACGGTTCGGCCACAACAAGGTCGAGATCGACAACGGCCGCAGCTACCAGGTCGGCGACACCACGGTCGAGGTGTGGTTCTCGCCCCACGAGGACGTCGTCGGACGGATGATCGAGCTGGTGGACGCCGCCCAGGAGTCGGTCCGGTTCACGATCTTCGCGTTCACCAAGGACCAGGTGGGCTCGGCGTTCATCCGCAAGCAGCAGGAGCTCGCCGGACGGCCCACGCCCGACGGCCTCAGCCCCGTCGCCGGCGTGATCGACCAGTCCCAGCTGCACAGCAACGGCCAGTACCACGAGGTGTTCCGCCTGCTGGGTGCTGGCCTCGACCTGCGCATGGACGCCAACGACAACTCCTACCAGCCCGGCGACTACCAGGCGGGCGGCGGACGCCTGCACAGCAAGACGATGGTCATCGACGCCGACGGCGACAACCCCATCGTGCTCACCGGCTCGTTCAACTGGTCGGCCAGCGCCACCCAGTCCAACGACGAGTACCTGATCGTCATGCACGGGGGACGGATCGCCAAGGCGTACGCCGAGGAGTTCGGCCGGCTGTGGGGCCAGGGGCGGCCGATGGGCAGCACGCGCGTGGCCGACGGCTCGGTCGCCCCCGGCGACGTCGTGATCCAAGAGGTGATGTGGTACGGCGGCCTCACCGACGACCCCCGCGATGAGGGCAACGATGAGTTCGTCGAGCTGCTCAACCGCACCGACCGCACGCTCGAGCTCGACCTGTGGCAGCTCGCGAACGACAACGACTTCGTGGTCGGCTTCCCACCCGGCTCGACCGTCGGCCCTGGCGAGACCTTCCTGATCCTCGACCACACCCTCGAGATCTACGACGACGGCGTCCCGCAGGACGAGCAGAGCGCGTTCCAGGGCGGCGACCTCGTGGTCAACGCCTTCAACGACAACCGCCAGGCCCGCCTGTACCTCAAGGACGCCAACCTCAAGCTGCGCCTGCTCGACCCCGACGGCGAGGAGCTCGATGTGGCCGGCGACGGCGGTCCGGCCTTCGCGGGCGGTCCCCACACGGCCCTCGATGCCACGGCCGCCCCGGACACCAACCCGTGCGGCTGGCCCATCGGCACCCTCGTGGCACGCAGCATGGAGCGACGTCCGATCGAGGCCGGCGGCGAGGACGGCACCGCCCCCGCCTCATGGTACGCGCCCGCCTTGAGCACCTGCACCGGCGGCCTCAACGTGCGCGAGCCGTTCCGGTCGACCGTGCTGGCGACGCCGGGCGAGGCGAACAGCCCCGCCCCCTGATCAGCCTGCCGACTCCACCGGCTGGTGGGCTTCGCCGGCCACCCGGGGCGTGAAGGCCGCGTCGAGCAGGCGCTGCGCCCACACGAGCGCACCCTGGATCCCCATCGACGGCAGGGCGAGGGCCGTGTGGTACTCACGGGACGGAAAGCCCGTCTCCAGCAGGGCCAGGCCGCCGAGCGCGCTGCGGGCGTCCCCGGCGTACTGCAGGGTGGTGAGCTCCACGGAGCTGCCGATCACCGCGTGGACCCGCCGCTGGCGGGCCATCTCCAGCACCGTCTTGCGGATGCGGCGCAGGGGCGGCTTCTCCTCGACGATCGCGTCGTCGTTGAGCGTGATGCCGTCCGCCTCCAGCACCCGGTGGAACGCCGCGGCCCCGCCCAGCGTGGTGTCGCGCAGCCCGACGTAGGCGATCTCCAGGTTGAGCTCCCGCAGCAGCGAGACGAGGCCCGCCGCCACCGGCGTGTCGGCGAACACCGCCACCCGGAACCCGTGCAGGTGGTTGCGGACATGGGCGAGGTGAGGCATCGCCGCCTTCTCGCGCTTGTCCAGCCAGGCCTGGGCCACGTCCATCCGGCCCCCGGTGGCCTGGGTGACCGTCTCGACGAAGCGCCGCGTGCCGCGCAAGCCGATCGGCAGGTCGAGATCGACCACCGTCCGTCCCTTCAGCAGCTTGTCCGTCCGCTTGGTCTTGGGGCCGAGGTAGGGCAGGCGCAGCACCACGCCGCACGATGGTCCCCCGGTGAGGTCGGCGTACGGCACGCCCGAGAACAGGATCGGACCCGGCGTGAGGCCCGTCACCTTCACGAGCTGGCGCAACGCGGCGACATCCGCGGCCTGGTCTGGTTCGTAGCGGTGGAAGAACCAGCCCATCACGGCGGCGTGGTCGCGCAGGTGGGGGGTGGTGCCCTTCCAGTCCAGGGTCTTGATCACCTCCAACATCGTGGAGGCGTAGCCGTCGTAGAACCCTCCGGTGGGACCGGCCGTGGCCACGGAGATCATCGGGCAGGGCAGCGTGCGCCCGGTCTCCGTGACCGCGTGAGAGTGGTCCTCTCCGGTCAGCTCGATGAAGTAGGCGCTCACCACCCCCATGATCCCCGGCCGGCGGCGCTCGTACCAGCTGCGCGCGAACGGTCCGATCCGGACCGACGAGCCCTGGATCAGCGACAGCTCCGCGACCTGGGTCCACGCCTCCCGACGGTTCGGGTGGCTGCCCCAGTCGTGCTGGCTGATCTGGGCGGCGGCCTTGTACTTGCAGCCCACCCCCACGTGCTGGAGCAGGAAGCCGTCCTTGATCGCGTGCATCGCGAGGCTGACGCCGGTCATCTTGGCCAGCGGCAAGCCCTTCATCGCGAAGTCGTCGAGGGTCAGATCGGAGACGTCGTCCATGGCGTCCTCAGCTCCCGTGGTCCAGCAGGTCGGCGAGACGCGCCGCGTTCCGAGCGACCCCCGCGTACCCGGGGTGCATCATCCGGCTCACCAGCATCGGGACCCGGGCCCGCTGGCACTCCGCGCGCATGTGGTCGGCGAGCACGGCGATGTCGAACCGGTCCATGAGGTGATCGCCGATCGACCAAGGATCGGGGAACACCTCCAGCTGCACGTCCAGCCCGCGCCGAGCGTACATCTCCATGAACCGGTCCCGCTTCTCCGGCGGACCCTGCAGCAACAGGGTCACGTCGAACCCCAGCTCGACGAACGCCGCCCGATCCCCGAGGCCCTGCGAGGCGAGCAGGTCGGTCTTGTAGTTGTTCTGCAGCCGCAGCCCGAGCGCCATGCGGACGTGCTCGAACCGGGCGCGGGCCGCCTCGGCGGCCTGCTGCGCCTCGGCCCGTCGCGCCGACACCGCCGCCTGGATGGCCTCGGTGCGTCCGGTCGCCTCGCCCAGGATCCGGTAGAACGTATCGGTCTGGGCGATCCCCACCGGCAAGGGCACGTCGTGGACAGGGGCCCCGGCCGCCTCCAGCGCCTTGGCGGTCTTGCGGAAGTTCTCCCGGTCCAAGACCAGGACGGCGCCGGCGTGCGAGGCCGCCTGCCAGTCATCGAGGCTCGCGCCGTAGGGCAGGTTGCCGATCACGTGCAGGCCGACGTCGGCCAGCACGGTCATCCACTCGTCGCGCTCTCCGCCCAGGTCCCGGGGATCGGGCATTCCGAGGAACGCCACACAGTCCTCCCGAGGGATCGGGGCGGGCGCGGGCAGGCTCGCCGCCCGGGTGGCGCTGTCGCGCAGGGCGCGGGGAGACATCTCCAGGAAGGCATCGACCACGTCGAGCCCCGCATCCGCCACCGCTTGGCGCCAGGACGGGTCGAGCGGCGGCTTGGTCGGCAGGCCCACCAGCGTCGAGTACAGCCAGTCCAGCATCGCGGTCTGCGAGCCGACCTTGAGCCCCGAGGTGTGCAGCGCACGGAACGTGACGTGCGGGTGCTCGGCCCCCACGTCGTCGACCACCGTGTGGAACTGGTCGCCGATGACCTCGATCGGGCAGGCCCCGAGCACGATCACCACCTCGGGCGCCAGCTCCTCGATCACCAGCTCCAGGCAGTGCCGAAGACGGGGACCGGTCACGCCGCGGACGAAGTGCTCCTCCGTGAGGCCGGTGCAGAAGAAGCGGTGCGCGGCCGGGCCGTGGTGGATGAAGCAGCTCGCACACTCGTCCTCCCCGTGGATGACGACGGCGAACTCCCCCTCCATCGCGATCAGCGTCGTGCTGATCCCCGACAGGGTGCAGGCGGGCTGACCCGTGGCGCCCTGGACCCGCTTCTCTTGTTCCTTCCAGAACGCCTCGTCGGCCGCCCGGGCCTCACGGTATGGCGCCGGCAGGTCGTGCATCCGGACCTCCTGTCCGCCGCCGACTGTCGCACACGGCACGCGCGCTGTCCATGGACCGGACCGGGTCGGGACGGCGCGTGACCACCGGCTCAGTCCGTGTCGACGCCGGGGCCGGTGTCCACGGGGGCGTCGGTGTCCTGCTGGGGGCCCTCGGGCGTGCGCAGCGCCACCACCATCTCCAGCACGTCCAGCGCCGCCGTCTCCAGGTCGAACGCCGCCGGCCGGTTGCGCTTTCCACCGGGGAAGGCGTGCTTCCAGCCGTCCAGGGTGATCAGGGCCGTCATCGTGTCGCACGAGCGCTGGAGGATCTCGACCCCGTCCTCATCGGACCGGGAGACGTCTCCGGTACACCCGTTGCGGGCCTCCCACAGCGCGAAGGCGTCGTCGGCCGCGGGGAACGGCTCCTGACCGATCGATCCACCGCCGCCCTCGGGCGGGACCACGGTGTCGGCCGTGCCCACCACCTGCACGACCGGGACGGGATCGCCCGCACAGGCCTCGAGCAGCAGCGGCCCGGACGAGCCCACGACCGCGTCGGGCGTGTCGGACGCACACGCCCACCGGTTGGCCATCATCGACCCGTTGGAGTGCCCGGTGGCCAGGACCTCGGCGGTGCACACGCGGTCGGCGAGCGCCGCCGTGACCGCCTCCAGGAACCCGACGTCGTCCGCGCCCAGCTCGCTGGTGCCGCAGCAGGTGCCCGCGTTCCATCCCGCACCCCCCGGCACGCCCGAGCCCTGGGGGAACGCCACGACGTAGCCGCGATCGCGCCCCTCCTCGGCGTACCGGGTGACCTCCGTGGCGAACTCCGCCGCGCTGCCGCCGTAGCCGTGCAGCGCCACCACCAGCGGACGGGGGCCCTCCGTGCCAGGCACCTCCACCAGGGTCTTGCGGTCAAAGCCGTCCACCTGCATCCGGTAGAAGCCCGGCGCCTGCCAGGTTGCACACGGATCGGCGACCTCGGGGAGCAGCGGCAGCGAGCATCCGCCCGCGATCGCCAGGGTTGCCGTCGTCACCACCAGTCCGATCCCGTGCCGCATCACCCGACCTCCGCCACGAAGCCTAGCCCGCCGCGATAGACCCGCGGACCGATCGGAGCATCCCGTGATCGAACCTGTCACCGATCCCGAGGTCCTCGAGGGCTACCTCGTCGACGCGAGCAACCTGCACGGCCACGCCGACGCCCTGCTGCGGCCGTCCACCACGGCCGAGGTCGCCGAGATCGTCGCCCACTGCCAGACCCAGGGCATTCCGCTGACCGTCACCGCCGCCCGGACGTCCACCACCGGCAGTCCGGTGCCATTCGGCGGCTGGTTGCTCAGCACCGAGCGGCTGGACCGGGTGATCGCGATCGACCACGACACCGCCGAGGCCGAGGCCGGCGTGCTCCTGGGCGCGCTGCAGGATCGGATCGAGCACGCCGGACGCCTGTTCCCGCCCGACCCCACCAGCCGCTACGACTGCACCCTGGGCGCGGCGATCGCCTGCAACGCGTCGGGCGCGCGCAGCTTCAAGTACGGCGCCACCCGCGGCTGGATCGAGGCCGTCGAGGTGGTGCTGCCCACCGGCGAGGTCCGCACCTTCCGTCGCGGCGACCCCGTCCCCGCCGAATGGCCGGCTGTCGACTGGCCGGCACCCGGGGTCAAGACCGCTGCCGGGTACGGACCGGCCCACGACGCGGTCGACCTGTTCCTCGGGATGGAGGGCACCCTCGGGATCGTCACCCGGGCGGTGTGCCGCCTCACCGACAAGCCCGCCGACGTCCTCGCCCTGCTCGTGTTCTTCGAGGACCGCGACACCTGCCTCGACGCCGTGTCCGCCTGGCGCGCCCTCGCCCGGGCAGATGGGTCCGGTGCCGTGTCTCCCCGCGCGATCGAGTACTTCGACGCCGCCTGCTTGGCGCTGGCCCGTGCGCGCGCCGACGGCGTGCCCGACACCGCCCGCCACGCCCTGTTCCTCGAGCAAGAGGTCGCCGAGGGCGCGGACCCGGATGTCCACGTCGAGGCCTGGTACGAGGCGATCGTCGCGGTGGGCGCGCTCGCCGACGACACGGTGATCGCGATGGACGACGCCTCCCGTCAGCAGCTCCACGCGCTGCGGCACGCGATCCCCGCGGGGATCAACGAGCGCGTGGTCCGCAACGGCATGCCCAAGCTCGGCACCGACCTCGCCGTCCCCGACGACGCCCTCGCCGCGATGATGGACCGCTACGAGGCCACCGCGATCGAGCACGTCCTGTTCGGGCACATCGGCGACAACCACCTGCACCTGAACATGCTCCCCACCACCGACGCCGAGCTCGCCCAGGCCAAGGCCTGGTACGACGCGCTCGCCAAGGCCGCGATCGCCGCCGGCGGCACCGTCAGCGCGGAGCACGGCATCGGCAAGCTCAAGCGCCACCAGCTCCAGTGGATGGTGGGGGACGCCGTGCTCGACCGGTTCAAGGCGCTCAAGCGGCACCTCGATCCGGCCTGGATCCTGGGACGAGGCACGCTGTTCGAGGGGTCCTGACCCGCGCCGGTGTCCCACACCCGTCACGGACCACCACCCCTCCGCCGAATATCCCCCTCGGTCGCCCAGGAGGGCCCTTGCTCCCGCTGATCCTCACCGGTCTCCTCGCGACCGCCCCGGCCGCCGAGCCCCCCGCCGTCCCCCGACACGTGGTGTTCGTGATCGCCGACGGCATGGGCCTCACGCAGATCTCCGCTGCCCGCGCGCGCAAGGGCACGCCGATGTTCTGGGAGACCGCCGAGGCCGTCGGGCTCCAGTCCACCTGGTCCACCGAGCTGGTGACCGACTCGGCTGCCGGCGCCACCGCGATGGCGTGTGGAATCAAGACCGACAACGGCAGGATCGGCCAGGCCCCCGACGGCACCCCGTGCACCACGCTGATGGAAGAGGCGATCACCGCCGGGCGGGGCACCGGGGTGGTCGTCACCAGCCGGGTCACCCACGCCACCCCCGCCTCCTTTCTCGCCCACCACCCGAGCCGCCGGGACGAGCCCGCGATCGCCCGACAGGTCCTCGGCGTGCCGGTGGACGTCCTGATCGGCGGGGGACGCGACATGTTCCCGGCCGACAAGCACGCCCTGGCCATCTGGCGCGAGCGCAAGGTGACCGTGTTCGACGGCACGGCCAACATCCTCGCCCACGACAAGACCCCCCTGATCGGGTTCACGTTCGAGGGAAGCCCGCCTCCCGCCGCCCAGCGCGGCCCCACCGCACCGCTCGCCCTGCACGCGCTCAACCTGATCGACGACGACCCCCAGGGCGCCTTCCTGCTGGTGGAGGCCAGCCAGGTCGACTGGGGTGGGCACGCCAACCAGGCCGCCTGGGTGATGGACGAGATCGACGACCTCGACGACCTGCTCCGGGCCGTGGTGAAGGCAGGCGGCGACGACACCCTGGTGGTCCTCACCGCCGACCATGAGACCGGGGGCCTGTCCCTCCTGGGCGGGTCGCGCACCGGGGGCCCCGTCCAGACCCAGTTCGCCACCGACCACCACAGCGCCGCCTACGTGCCCGTGTACGCCTGGGGTCCGGGCGCCGCGGCGTTCACCGGCGTCTACGACAACACGGATCTCCACGCGAAGCTCCGCGCCGCGCTGGGGCTGGGGCTGGGGCTGGGCGCGCGCTGACCCACACGGTCCCTTGACCCCAGGCACCCGCCCGGGCGAGATCGAGACCAGCGCTGGGAGCGGGATGCCACGCATCGAGACCATGGTGGATCGCAAGGCGTGGACCAAGTCCAAGACCAAGCACGCGATCCCGGCCGGCATCGGCAAGGCGAGCATCGGCGGGCTGCTCGACAAGGTGCGCAAGGCCAAGGGCTCGGCCAACACCCGACGCACCGTCAAGGCGCTGAACAAGGCACTCGTCCAGTACGTCAAGGCCTACGACAAGAAGCTCAAGGCCCTGAAGAAGACGAAGAACCCGCCCAAGGTCCGCCACTTCAACACGTTCCGAACCCGCACCCTGCTGCCGCTGGTCCAGGCGACCGTCGACACCCTCGACGCCGCCGAGCGCCGCCCGAGGCTCGCCCTGTCCCTGCGGACCGACGCCCGCGGGGCTGCCATGGCGCTGCAAGCGGTGGAGCGAGACGACCGTGGCGACGGGGTGGACGACACCGGAAGCAAGCAGCTGCTCGAGGCCTGCGCCAGCTTGGTCTCCGGGTGCGCCGAGCTCACCGACCTGGACCTCAAGCTCGGGGTACGCAGCAGCGAGGCCCTCCGACGCCTGCGGCCCGTGCTGCGGAGCGGAGAGCGGGTGGCCCGCGCCGAGGACCGCAAGACCCTGCTCGCCGAGGCCCGCTCGGGCATCCTCGACCTCGTGCCCACCTTCCTGGTCAAGGCCGGGCGGTAGGGTCCATAGGCCCGTTCACCGCGACGCGATCGCCATCCCCAGCGCCCCGATCGCAAACACGCCAAGGCCCACGCCCAGCACGAGCGCCACCCCGACCGCCGCACACCCCGCACCCGCCTGGGCGGGAGATCGCTGGCGAAACAGCACCTCGACCGCCAGGAACCCCGGCGCGTTCACGGCCATGGCCACCGCGAAGAACGCCGCAAAGAACGCCAGCAGT
>JAUHWK010000507.1 GCA_030424555.1 bacterium
ACGACGGCGGTGTCGGTCTCGTCCGTGTCGTCGGTCTCGTCCGTGTCGTCGGTCTCGACGACGCCGGTGTCGGTCTCGTCCGTGTCGGTCTCGTCCGTGTCGTCGGTCTCGTCCGTGTCGGTCTCGTCGGTCTCGACCGTGCCGGAGTCACCAGAGTCACCGGTGTCGGTCTCGTCCGTCTCGTCGGTCTCGTCGGTCTCGTCCGTGTCGGTGTCCGTGTCCGTGTCCGTGTCGACCGGAGGACAGGTGGTGGTGACGAGGAGGTCGTACGGGGCGCACACGGCGGACTGCGGGTAGACCAGCACGATGAAGGTCTCGTCCGTGCCGTAGGCCGCGGTGGTGATCTGCTCGGTCTGCGTGCCGGAGTCCGACACCAGCTCGCCTGCGCTGCTGTCGATCGCGAACAGGTCGAGGTCGTGGCCGTCGGCGTCCACGTCCGGGTCGAACAGCAGCTCGATGTCGGCCGTACAGCCGGCGGGCAGCTCGAACGTGAACAGGTCCTGGTCGCCGCCGAAGCCGTCGACGCCGGAGATGCTGCCGGAGGCCGACACGGGCGCACCCGCCTCGACCCGACCCAGATCCGTGGCGGAGCCCGGGTCGTCGTTGGGCTCGTTGGCGTCGTCGACACAGGTGGGCAGGTCGGTGTCGTCGGTCTCGGCGGGCGGGCAGGTGACGTCGATGGACAGGGTCCAAGGCGTGCAGACCGCATCCCATGCGCGCAGCACCACGGCGTAGACGTCGGGGGCGCCGCCGTTCACGTGGGAGACGGACTCCCCATCGGTCTCGGACGCGGACAGGTCGACCGGGCCCTCCGCGATGGACCACAGCTCGAGGTCCATGTCGCCGGTGACGCCCGGCGTGGGCGGGGACTCATGGGTGAAGTCGAGTGCGGCGTCGACCGTACACCCAGCCGGGACCTCGAACACGAAGGCGTCGCTGCCGGTGGGCGAGGTGTCCTGGTACCCGGTGGAGGTGCCCGTGACGGACGCGGTGACGCCGGGCTCGACGGTGAGGAAGGTGCCGGCCTGGCCCGGGGGCGGATCGGGGTTGTCGGGCGGGCAGGTGATGCCCTCGTCGGTCTCGCTCGGGCGGTCGGTGTCGCCAGGGCAGACCACGGCGACATCGAGGGTGTACGGGGCACACACGGCGGCCCACGGCTGCACCGCGAAGGAGATGGTCTGGTCGGACGTGGTCTTGTTGAGCCACGCGAAGGTCTCGTTGCTCGTAACGGTGTCGATCAGGACCGGATCGATCAGCCCGGGGAGGACGACGGTGAGGTCGAGGTCGCCGGAGACGTCCTGGATGGGGGGATCGGCGTGGGAGAACGCGACGTCGATCGTGAGCTCACAGCCGACCTCGACGAAGGCCTCGAAGGTGTCGATGTCGCCGATGTAGGCGTCGCCGTTCACGTTGAGGCCCGACTGCGTGTAGGTGCCGCCGCCGCTGCCCGTGATGACGGCGACGGGGGAGTCGCCGGGGCCCTCGGTGAGGTCGTCGACGCAGACGATCACATCGGTGTCGGTGTCGAGGATCGGGTCGGTGTCGATCAGCGGGGTGGTGCAGACCTTGTCCATCGCCTCGGAGGCGGGCAGGGCGGTCTGGGTGCCGGGCCAGGTGTAGGAGAGGTGGACCTCGTTCTTTCCGCCGACGACCACGCTGCGGTAGATCGCCCAGTTCTCCACGCCGCCGCCGTCCTCGAACCGAAGCGCGTCGTGGTGGAAGAACTGGTCGGCGTCGCCCTGGTTGTACTCGAGGTAGGGATCGGTGTCCCAGGTCCAGGCGTCGGCGTCGGGCGAGGTGCCGACGAACAGGCCGGCGGCGAGGACCGGCCCGGTGGGGCCGTTGCGATCGCGGCCGAGGGCCCAGTTGACGAACGGGGTGTTGGTGTCGCGGCAGTGGGCGCTCAGGTCGTTGAACTGGTCCTGGGCGAGCTGGGCGAACCCCGGGGTGGCCACGGGCTTGGGGGTCGTGAACGTGGCGCCGTCGAGCGACGAGGCCATGTACATCCGGAAGTCGGTGGGGGTGAACAGGGCGCGGCTGTAGAACAGGTGGAAGACGCCGTCGACCTTGGAGGCGGACGGGTAGCCGAAGAAGCCCTGGATGACCGCGGGCTCGGGGTCGACCGTCCAGGTGCTGCCCTGATCCAGGGAGCTGGCGTGGCCGATGCCGACCGAGCCGTTGGTGGCGGGGCAGCCCCAGGGGGGATCGCCGTCGGTGTCCGTGCAGGCCGAGGTCTGCTGGATCGCCCCGAAGTACAGGTGCCAGATGCCGGTCTCGTTGTCGATCAGCAGCGAGGGCTGGGCGGCGAGGCACTCGTAGAAGGTGCCCTCTTGCGGGAGGAGCACGGCGTCGGTGTCGACGGTCCAGTTGATGCCGTCGGGCGAGGTGGCGCGGCCGAGGCCGAACTCAAGACCGAACGGGCAGTCGGCCAGACCGGGCTTGAACGCGCCGGTGAGCTCCGCCTCGAAGAACATCACGAACTCGCCATTCACCTCGTCGTACCCGACGGTCGGCGCGTTGGGACCGTTGGCGTAGTACGTGCCGGGCACGCCGGTGAGCACCGCCCCCGGATGCTGGGTGAGGTCGTTGGCCTGGGCTGCGGGGGCGGCCAGGACGGCGGTCGCCGACAGAATGGCTGCCGCGGTGCGGGCGAGGCCCTGCGCATGCGGGGCGGTGGATTCCGCCATTGCATGGAGGAAACGGGAGGGGAACATGGAGGCTCCTGCGTCTCGGACACCGCTTCGGTATACCGGACCGCACCCTTGGACGCACCTACGGAATGGCCCCGCTGGAGGTGGGGGTTCGACCCCCCTTTCCAAGGAGCGCCTCCGGAGAGGATAGGGGGTGTACCCCTCGCGGTACGGTGGATCTGAGCCTGTCGATTCCACACAAAGATGGCACGGAATGCCGATACGGCTGGGTACCGAATCAGACGCCGTCGGCGAGGTTGGGGGCGAGCCGCCGACGGACGGTGTCGGCGTCCCACCCCTTGCGTGCGGCGTAGTCG
>JAUHWK010000508.1 GCA_030424555.1 bacterium
CGGCCGGTCGAGCCGTCCATGCTGGCGTCGACCAACCTGCACATCAACCGCGACTGCGACGCGGCCTGCCGGTTCTGCTACGCCACATTCACCGACACCCGTCGGGCGCGCATCCCGACGGACGAGGCGCTGGAGATCCTGACCCGGCTGCGGGTGGAGGGGTCCCAGAAGGTGAACTTCGCCGGGGGGGAGCCGACGCTGCATCGCGGCCTGCCCGAGATGGTCCGGCACGCGAAGCAGTTGGGGTTCACCACCTCGGTCGTGACCAATGGGTCCCGCCTGGCGGCGCTGCTGGATGGTGTGGGCGACTCACTGGACTGGGTCGCGCTGTCGGTCGACAGCGCGCTCGAGGACACGGAGGTCGCGCTGGGGCGGGGCCGCGGAGGCCATGTGTCGCGAGCCATCGCGCTGGCGGATCAGGCGCGTGCCGTCGGATGCCGCGTGAAGCTGAACACGGTCGTGTCGTCCTTGAACGTCGACCAGGATCTGTCGCCCCTGGTGCAACGGCTTCAGCCGGACCGGTGGAAGATCCTCCAGGTGATGCCGGTGGAGGGTCAGAACGACCTCGCGGCCCACGGGCTCGAGGTGACGCGGCCGGCGTTCGATGCCTTCGTCGCGCGCCACGGGCACCTGGCGTCGCCTGGGTGTGCCGTGGTGCCGGAGCCCATTGATGCCATCCGGGGCTCGTACCTGATGGTCGGTCCAGACGGGCGCTTCTTCGACAGCGCGTACGGCCGTCACCGCTACTCGGACCGCATCGTCGACGTGGGCGTGGACATGGCACTGCGACAGGTCGTCTTCCACCCGGACGCGCTTGCGGATCGGGGCGGGCTGTACGCATGGGCTGCCGAGAACGAACCTCAGTAGGGAAGTCGGCGGGCGATCTCGTCGAGATCGAGGCCCGTGAACGCGGGGAGCGCGCTCAGGCGGGCGGCCGCGTGGGTGTCCCCGAGACGTGCGAGGGCACTGTCGGTCAGGTGGTGGAGGATGGTGCGGACTCCGTCCCGCGGTGGGTTGGCGGCGGCGAGGGCCTCCGCTCGGGCGCGGTCCCCGGTCCACATGGCGTGCTCGAGCTGGACCAACAGACGCAACGCCGGGGGCCAGGTCTCGAGCTCGTGCTTGGAGATGGTGTGGAGGGCATCATCCTGGCGCCCAACCGCCGCCATCGCCCGCATGTGGTGGAGGCGCAGGAACCGTTCCGTGTCTATGCGGGCGCGGCCCGTCATCCGATGGACGGGGTTGTTGACGGCTGCCAGCGATTCCTCGGCGGCCTCGAGGGCTTCTGCATGACGACCGACCCGGCGCAACACGTCCGACAGGTCGCCGAGGGTCCGGGCCCGTTCACACGACAGCCGTGGGTGGGTCGTGGTCCGGGCGACGTTGGCTTGTCGGAGTTCGACGGCCTTTTCGAATGCCCCGTCGAGGGTGTGGAACAGGGCCGAGGCCCCGTCGATCTGGACGGACAGCAGGGTGGTCTGAGGCGGGTGCCGAAGCGTGCCGGCGAGGGTGCGGGCGGAGGGGAGGTCCAGCTGGTCGACGCGCGTGACCAGCAGGTTGCACAGCGCCTCCTGCGTCTCTTCATCGTCGAGGGGCAGGGTCTCGATCGCCTCCGCCCAGCGAGCCTGGCTTCCAGCATCCGCTTCGTGGTTCGCGGCAGCCAACAACACGGCGAGCACGGGCGCTCGCTCGTGGGCGAGCAGGCGTTCGTCGTCGATGAGTGAGTCGGCCAGATCGCGGGCCCGCCTCCAGTCCTGGGTCCGACGCGCATGATCCCCCATCGCATGGAGACGTTCGCCGACGTCGAGTGGATCGAGTCCGAGCGTGCGCGCCGCATCGTGGAGCGTGGCGACGGCTCGGGTGCGGGCGTGGCGGGCGTCGGAGGGGTGCACACTCAGCCACGCCTCGGGTCGAGCGGCTTGAAGCAGGGCGATCTTGTCGTCGATGTGGCCGACCGGGCGCAGGTTGCCGTCGGGCTCCACGCGCGCGGAGGCGGTGAGACGCGCGGGCGCGGGAACGCGGGTCGCGGCGGACCACGCGGCCAGCGCGACGGCCAACCCGCAGGACGGTCCGTCCCAGTCTTTGGGGCCCTCGAACGACACCTGGAGCGGGCCCCGACAGGCCGGCACGGCTTGCCGGGTGGCGGCCAAGGCATCGCGGATGGCACCGAGGGTGGTGGCGTCGAGGCCGGCCGGAAGCATGTCCTCGGGGCCTCCGGCCGCGTGGACCACACACACCAGGAACCAGCCCCGTCCGTCGGCATGGACGACGGGGAACGCCACCCGGCCTGCTGTCGTCGGTGCGGCGCGGGTGGAGATGCCCCACCGTGCCGCCTCCTGTCGGCGTCGCGGACTCCAGGCGGCCTCCGGCATCCGCCGGGCGACGGTCTTGAGCAGGTGTCGGGCGTTCGCACGGACGACGTACGAGGTCGACCCGGTGGCGGCAGCGGCCTCGTCCCACGCCAGATCGGGACGTCCATCCTCGAGGTGCTGGGCCAGTCGGTCTCGCAGGTGCATGGGGACCTACTCCAGCGTGAAGGACCGCGACGCGTCGCCGACCCGAACCTCCCAGTCCCCTGGACCCGCCTCCACTTCGACGGTGTCGCGCTCTTCGGGGTCGACCATGTCGGCTGTGTCGCCGTCGCGGAGGAACACGGCGCCCGGGTGGGTGGCGATGAGGCGCAGGGTGTCCGGGCCATCGACCCGCAGCAGGATCTCGGTGTCGCCGAGGCGTCCGATGGTCTCGATGACGAGGTCATCGGGGAGTTGATCGGCCGCAGCGGCTCGGGTCGGCGCCCGCGCTGCGAAGTCCGCGAGGACGATCACCGTGTCCAGCCCGAGGAGACGGCGCAGATGACGGGGAATCGTCACCGGCTGTCGGTCGTCGTGGTCGGAGACGTCGATGCCTGCGGCCTCGACGGCGAGCCAGAGTCTCCGCGCGGGATCGATGTCGAGCGGGGGGGCCATGGCGAGCAGCTTGGACGCGCCACGGGCGAG
>JAUHWK010000509.1 GCA_030424555.1 bacterium
TGGTCCTGCCCGAGCTGTACGCGATGCAGGTTCGGGCGGTGCTGGAGGCGGCGGCGGACGTGGTCGAGGCTGGGGGGACGGTGGAGCCCACGCTGCTGGTGCCGATGGTCGCCTCGCACACCGAGCTCGCGCGGGTGCGGGAGCTGCTCGTGGTGGAGGCGGAGCGCGTCCTCGACGTGCGCCGGGTTCGGGTCGACTACCACCTCGGGGCGATGATCGAGCTGCCGCGCGCCTGCCTGCGGGCCACGGCCCTCGCGCGCGAGGTCGACACCTTTGCGCTCGGCACCAACGACCTCACCCAGGCCACCTGGGGCATGAGTCGGGACGACCACGGTCGCTACGCGTCGGTGTACCTGCGCGATGGGGTGTGGGCGGCCTCGCCGATGATGGCGCTGGACACCTCGGGCGTCGGCGAGCTCGTCAAGATGGCGATCGAGCGCGGCCGGGCCGGGAACCGCGGGCTGCGGGTGGGGGCGTGTGGTGAGCACGCTGCGGTGCCGGAGGGGGTCGCGTTCTTCCATCGGCTGGGTGTCGACCACGTGAGCTGCTCCCCGTTCCGGGTGCCGATGGCCCGTCTGGCGGCGGCCCAGGCGGCGCTGTCGTGAGCACCGCGGTCGGGGCCGAGGGGCCGCTCAAGAGCGTGGCCGTGTTCTGCGGCAGTGCGGCGGGGGACCACCCGGTGTTCCTCGAGGCCGCGCGGGCCACCGGTGCCGCGCTGGCGCGCCGCGGGGTGGCGATCGTCTACGGCGGGGGGCAGGTCGGGATGATGGGGGCCGTGGCCGACAGCGCCTTGGCCGCAGGTGGCACGGTGATCGGCGTGATCCCCGAGCGGCTCGCCGACCTCGAGCTGGCCCACCATGGCTGCACGCGGCTGGAGGTCGTGCCCGACATGCATGCGCGCAAGGCGAGGATGGCGGCGTTGGCCGACGGCTTCGTGGCGCTTCCCGGAGGGTGGGGGACCTGGGAGGAGGTGTTTGAGGCGATGACCTGGACCCAGCTTGGCTACCACGACAAGCCGGTCGGGATCCTGGATGTGGACGGCTACCACGCACCGCTCAAGGCCTTGCTCGAAGGGGCGGTCACCCGAGGGTTCGTGCGCGAGGACGTCTCCGCCATCGTGAGCTGGGCCCACGATGCCGACACGCTGCTCGACCGGATGGAGGCGGCACGCTGGCCTCCGCTGCCCCAGTGGCTCCACGCCGTCTAACCTGCGGTGCCGCCGCATTGGGTTGCGGAAAACCCGAAGCATCCGTCACGGGATGTCGTTACAGGCCGCAGGATGCGGAGGTGACGATGTCGATCGTGTCGGAGGGCGTGGGTGCCGAGGATCCCCTGGACGAGGTGACGGAGGCCGGGGAGCTCGAGCAGGAGGTCACGCTGCTGTTCTCGCTCGAGCGGGCCGAGGAGCTGGTCGAGATGCTGGATCGCGCGTGCTGTCGGATGCGGGACAACGACCGGCCGCCCAGCGCGAACATCGAGCTCACGGTGGCGCTGCCGATCCGGGTGGTGGAGGCCCTCGCCACCGAAGACTGAGCCCGACACCCAGGTGAGGGGATCCCCGTCCGCCCGGAAGCTTCCGGGGAATTCGCGCGCGGACAGATCCCGGACCGGCTACGATCCCGGCCGGGAGGAGCTCGCCATGAACGACACCACGCGCCGTCGATCCGCGGAGCGCGAGGTCACGCTCGTGTTCGATCTGGCGGACGCCGAGGCCCTCGTGGAGATGCTCGACGACGTCTGCTGCCGGATGCGCCACAAGGGCAAGCCCGCGGACTCCCGGGTCGAGCTGCGCCTCGCGTTGCCGCGGCGGGTGGTGGAGGAGGCTGCGGCCGAGGAGTGATTCCGAACGCTCAGGTGCGCGGGCTCAGACCACGGCGGGCAGGCACAGCACGAAGCGCGACCCGCCGTCGACCCCGGTCTCGCACCGGATCTGTCCATCGTGGGCGCGGGCGATCTCGGCGACCTGGGCCAGTCCCAGGCCGTGCCCGCCGGACTTGCCGCGGTTGGGTCCTTCGACCCGGACGAACTTCTCGAAGATCGCCGTCCGCTGATCGCGGGGTACCCCGAGCCCGTTGTCGAGGACCTCGACCTCGATGGTGCGGCCCTCCTGGCGGACGTTGAGCCACACGGCGCTTTCGAGGTCGTCGCGCCGGTACTTCAGGGCGTTGTCGAGCAGGCAGCTGACCGCGTCGCGGATGGCGATCGGGTCGCCCAGCATCTCGTCGACCGGGGCGAGGTCGGCCAGGAACCGGACGCCGGCCTGCTCGTAGCGAGGCGCCCACTGCTCCACGAGGTCGAGCAAGGGCTCCTCGATGTCGAACCGCTCGGGCTCGGGCAGGCTGCGGCGGGCGGACAGCTGCAGGATCTCGTTGACCCGGGCGGTGAGGCGGTCGGCCTCGTCGACGATGCGCTCCGCCCACTCCTCGCGTTGGGACTCGTCCCGGAAGGCGCCGATGCTGAGGTTCTCCGCCATCACCTTGATGCCCGCCAGCGGGGTCTTGAGCTCGTGGGTGACGCGCGCGGTGAAGTCGCGCTGGCGCTGGAGCAACAGGCGGTGGCTGCGGTTGGCGGCGGCCTGGGCCCACAGCGCGCCGATGCCCAGCATGATGCACACGCCGACGATGCCCGCGATCCACAGGCGGGCGGCACCGCGGACCGGCCGGAGGCGCGAGGCGAGGGCGGTGGTGGACACGCGAAGCTGGAGGTGGCGGACGGTGTCGGCGAAGGGGACGACGGGGCCGTCCGGCGCGGGATCCACCGCACCGAGCACGCGCCGTCCGGTGATGTCGACCACGCTCAGGGCATCGCGCAACCCCGGCACGGTCTCGAGGAAGTCCTGGACCAGCGTGTCCTCGCGCAGGAGCAGCGCGACCCCCGGGGTGTTGGGGCCCGGTTGGCGGCTGTACAGCAGGTAGGGCGTCTCGCTGTACTGGTCCCAGGAGAATCGGGCGCCCACGGATGCGTCGTGGGCCGAGGGCCGGCGTGCGGCCTG
>JAUHWK010000510.1 GCA_030424555.1 bacterium
CATCGGCGTTTCTCCACAGTCACGGGTCCCCGGAGGCCGTGGCGCTGGAATGTCCAATCTTGCGTGGCGTCGTTGGCCTTCAACGCGGCATCACACTGCCGCAGCATGTCATTCTCGCCTATGCACTGCGCGTCGAACCGCTCAGCGCGTTGGTCCGCTTCCAGCAGGCGGGGGCGGAGCAGGTACTCTAGGCCACACCAAAGTGACAGCACAACCCCCACTACGAGGACGGACGACCCGATGTTGTCGGTGCTCCACAGGGGCCCGTCCCATGTAGACGTCACCCACACCCCGCACCCGCCGATCATCGCTTGCAGCACGACCTTGGTCAGCACGGCGCGCCCCAACGCAAGCCAGTCTTTTGTGCCCATCCCGACACCTCCCGGGCACGCCCTACGGCGGAGGGTTCCCCGACGCCAGCGCGCCGGTCACTTGCGGCAACCGGATAGGCATGTCCCGTCTTTCTCGACCGGCTGCACGCGCGGGCCCGCGCCGCGGGACTGGAGGATCGGATCCGCTCCGTCGCCACCGGCTTCGAGGCCATGCCGTTCGCCCCCGGGTCGCTCGACGTGATCTGGTCGGAGGGGGCCATCTACCTCCTGGGGTTCGAGGCCGGGATCACGGCGTGGCGACCGCTCCTGGCGCCCGGCGGCGTGCTCGCCGTGTCCGAGCTCACGTGGCTCACCCACGACCGCCCGCCTGCACTGCAAGCGTACTGGGACGCCCACTACCCCGAGGTGGACACCGCCTCGTCCAAGCTCGCCGTCCTCGAGCGCCACGGCCTCACCGTGCGCGGGTACTTCCCGCTCCCCGTCTCCGACTGGCTCGACGGCTACCTCGGTCCCCTGGAGGCCGGGTTCGACGCCTTCCTCGCCCGCCACCCCACGGCGGCCGCACGCGCCCTGGTCCGCGAAGCGCGGGAGGAGCACGCCCTGTACCGGCAGCACCGTGACCACGTCAGCTACGGATTCTACGTCGCGAGCGCCCCCGCCTGACTGGCGTGGGGTGGGCTGCACGGGATCACCCCAGCCCCGCCGCCGCCTCCCGCACGTGCGCGATGAGCCGCTCCACCCGGTACGCGCGACGTCGCCCTGCCGGGAGCAGCGCCATCAACGGCGCGGGGGCGCCCTGCCAGCCGGGGAGGACGTTCTCCAGCGTGCCGGCCCGGAGGTCTTCGATCACGTCCAGCGCGCTCTTGTAGGCCACCCCGTGCCCGTCCAGCGCCCAGCGTCGGACCAGCGCCCCGTCGCCCACGAGCTGGGGCCGGACCGTGACCTCCACCACGGTCTCGCCTTGCGACAGCGTCCACAGCGCATGGGGACGGCCCTCCCGCAGCCAGGCCACGGCGGTGTGGTCGCGCAGCGCTGAGGGGTGCGACGGCCGACCGGCCCGGTCCAGGTAGTCGGGCGACGCCACGACCCACCGCGGGACCTCCGCGATGCGCGTGCCCACCACCGACGAGTCGTCGGGCACGCCGTACCGAAACGCGACGTCCACCCCGCGCCCCGGAAGCGGCTGGTACGCGTCGTCCACGAGCAGGGTGATCTGGACCTCGGGGTGCGCCCGCACAAAGCCCGCACACCATGGCGCCAGGTGCTGCTGGGCCAGATCGACCGGCGCCGCCACCCGGATCGCCCCCTCCAAGCTCCCCTTGGCGGCCCGAAGGTCCCGCTCCCCCGCCGCCCACACCGACACCAGGGCGTCGCACACCTCCCCAAAGCGCGTCCCCTCCGCCGTGAGCTCCATCGCGCGCGTCGTGCGCTGCACCAGGCCCACGCCGAGCCGCGCTTCCAGCCGCTGCAGCGCCGTGCTCACCGAGGACGGCGACCGGCCCAGGGTCCGCGCGGCGGCACTGAGGGATGGGGCCCGCGCGATCACCGCAAACAGGCGGGCGTCGTCCAAGTGGATCATCGCACTCTCTCAACAGGTGTTTCCGGCGCCATCGGAAGGTCGAGCCTCCCGTGGCCCGGTACGTCCCCGATGTCACCCCAGGAGCCCCCCATGGAACACCGTCAGCTCGGCCGAAGCGGCCTCAAGGTCCCCGTCCTCTCCCTCGGAACCGGCACGTTCGGCGGCCGGGGCGAGTTCTTCAAGCGCTGGGGCGACACCGACGTCCAGCAGGCCACGCGCATGGTCGACCTGTGCCTGGAGGCCGGGGTCAACTTCTTCGACACGGCCAACATCTACTCGCACGGCGGCAGCGAGGAGGTCCTCGGCCAAGCGCTCAAGGGACGCCGACACGACGCCTTGATCGCCACCAAGGCCACGTTTGGCACAGGAGACGGCCCCAACCAGGTCGGCTCGTCGCGGTACCACCTGATCAAGGCGTGCGAGGACAGCCTGCGCCGCCTCGGCACGGACCACATCGACGTGTACTTCATGCACGGCTTCGACGCGCTCACCCCGCTCGACGAGGCCCTCCGCGCACTCGACGATCTCGTGACGCAGGGCAAGGTCCGCTACATCGGCTGCTCGAACTTCTCCGGCTGGCAGACGATGAAGGGCCTGGCCGAGAGCGACCGCCGGGGCTGGTCCCGGTACGTCGCCTACCAGGGCTACTACTCGCTGGTGGGCCGTGAGTACGAGTGGGAGCTCATGCCCTTGGCCCTCGACCAGGGCCTCGGCACGATGGTCTGGAGCCCGTTGGGTTGGGGACGGCTCACCGGCAAGATCCGCCGAGACCAGCCGCCCACCGAGGGACGCATCGCCAAGGGTGGCGCCGTCGGCGGCCCCAAGGTCCCCGACGACCTCCTGTTCGACGTGGTCGATGTGCTCGACGAGGTCGCGCAGGAGCTGAACGCGACCATCCCCCAGGTGGCGCTCGCCTGGGTGCTCACCCGGCCGTCCGTCGCGAACGTGGTGGTGGGCGCACGCACCGAGGCCCAACTGCTCGACAACCTCGCCGCCGCCGAGCTCACCCTGTCGCAAGACCAGATCGACCGGCTCGACGCCGTCAGCCACCAG
>JAUHWK010000511.1 GCA_030424555.1 bacterium
TGCTGTACCAAGGCCAGGTCACCGCCGATCTCGCCGGGCTCGTGCTCGCCAGTCCCAACGGCCAGGCCGTGGTGCTGGGCGGGCCGGTGGTGGTGAATCCGGGCGACCGCATCGTGCTGTACGCGAACCCCCGCAACACCAACCCCTGCTACGCGTTCCCGGGCACGCCGTTCGGCTACGATCCCGTGCTCTCCTTCCTCAACCAGGGCGATCAGCTGGAGCTGCGGGACAGCACCGGGCGCGTCCTCGACGAGGTCGACTTCGGCAACCTGTCGGCGATCGGCGGCGTGCCGGCGGGCGCCTCGATCGAGCTGCATGTGCCGCCGAACGTCGACGCCAACGACGTCGCGACCAACTGGTGTGTCGCGGTCGACGTGATCGACGGCATCACCACCGACCTCGGAACCCCGGGTGCCGAGAACACCTGTGTGCCGCTCGACGACACCGACACCGGCAACACCGGCCCGCTCGACCTCATGATCACCGAGGTCCTCGACTACAACGCGCCCAACACCCTGCGGTACGTCGAGCTGTGGAACCCCAACGACGAGCCCGTGTCGCTCGACGACTGGGACCTCAAGATCTACAGCAACGGGTCGAGCATCCCCACGGACATCGCCCTGCCCACCGGCGTGTTCGTGCCCGCGAACGACTGCTACCTGGTGGCGTCGGATGCGGCCTCGGCCACGGACTTCCAGGCGGCGTTCGGCGTCGCGCCCGACCTCCGTCGGTCCACCCAGACCGGCGATGGCAACGACGCCTTCGCGATCCAGCGCAACGGCACCACGGTCGACCAGTTCGGCGTCCCCGGCACCAACGGCACCGGTCAGAGCTGGGACTACACCGACCGCACCGTCTACCGCGTGCCCACGGTCAACGCGCCCCGCGCCTCCTTCCTGAGCACCGAGTGGGTTGGCGCCGAGCTGCGGTCCGCCAGCCCCTGTGAGCGCGAGCCGCCGCTCCTGCCCACCGACTCCGCCGTCGACGAGACCGACTTCGTCGGCGTGATTGACACCTCCGTCCGCGGGGAGACCGTCGACACCGAGGTCATCGAGACGGCCGTGGAGCCGCTCGAGATCGCCGACCTCGCCGCGGGCGACCTGATCATCACCGAGATCATGGCGGCCCCCACCCAGTGCTCCGGGTCCAACGGCGAGTACTTCGAGATCCTGGTCAACCCCGCGATCGGCGCCCCGGTGGACCTGCATGGCCTGCAGATCCAGGACGCGTCGGGCATCTCCGTCACCTACACGGGATCCCAGCTGGTGTTGCCCGGCGCCCTGGTGGTCGCGTGGTTCGAGCCGACCGTCGGCACGGCCCACTGCTACGGGTGGATGGCCGGGTTCGGCGTGGACTACTCGCAGCTGTCGCTCGACGACGGCGGCGACCTGATCCGCATCAAGTACAACGCGGTCGTGTTCGACGAGGTGGACTTCCGCACCGCTGCGGGCTTCACCGTCACGCCGGCCCGCGCGATGCAGCTGGACGGCCGCCGCTACTCGGCCACCCAGAACAACCAGTCGGCCAACTGGTGCGACGCGGACATGCGGCTGGACCCGCTGTCCCCTGACTACGGCACGCCGCGCCAGGACAACGGCTTCTGCGACACCCTCGGCGACACCGACGACACCGACATCCCGGTGCTTCTCGCGGCCGACCTCAACCCCGGCGACCTCGTGATCACCGAGGTGATGGGCACCACCACCGGCACCTGTGCGGACGCCGACGGCGAGTACGTCGAGGTGTACAACAACACAGGGGCCCGCGTGCGCCTCAACGGCGTGAAGCTCACGTTCGGCCTCGCGTCCACGACGCTGTCCACCTCCGTGGAGCTCGCGCCCGGCGGGTTGGCGGTCCTGGCGCGGTCGCCGGCCACGGTGAGCTGCTTCAGCTACCCCGGGGCCCAGGTCGTGAACTACCCGTCCAGCTTCGCGATCGACGACGCGGGCGTGCGGATCGCGGTCGAGGTCGGCTCCACCACCATCGACGCGGTGCCGTTCAACCAGTTCACCCCGCCGTTCACCGCGGGCAGCGCGTGGACCCTCAACGCCGCGACGCTGGACGCCACGTCCAACAACCTGCAGACGAACTGGTGCTTCACCGGCTCGTCCATCGGCGGCGGCGGCAACAGCGGCAGCCCGGGCAGCACCGCCGTCTGCCCGTAGGCTTTCAGGGTCTCACAGCCCGCTAAGCGCGCCGTCGTCCCACACAGGGGGCGACGGCGCGTTGTGTTTGTGCGGATGGCTCACGGGGACGGGAGGGAGCGCAGCGACGTCCGCAGGCGCCGTCGGTCCATCGCGGGAGGGTGTCTCCTCCGAACGCCGGTTGAGTGACCGGTCACAAGGCGACCTGTGCGTCGGCTTCCTTCCACGGGGTGGGCCATCCGCCATGATCATCGAGGAAACCGAGCAACCAGGCGACACGGGCCATGGAATCCCGCCGTTGAGAGTGCCTCCGATGGGTGCCTTGGGCCAGGAGTCGAAGCGCATGCCACGTGGAGGTGGCGCTCGCCTGCGTGCTTGGCTGATGGGTCACCCTGCAGAGGTTGTCACCGCGAGGAAGGCGGAGAGCCGTGTCCCGCTTGCACCTGGCGAAGAAGCGGCCGTGTTCTGATGTCGCCATGCTGAGTCTCCTGGGCAGATGTCCAAGGAAACCCCAGAGGCATCCCAGGAGGCATGGGAGTACAGGATGGATGCAGCGAAGGCTGAGCTCGTCGCGCAGTCGAGGCCGGGTGGAAACGATGGACAATGAGACGGAGAGTCCGCATGGCACGCAGAGTCCGATGGTGCGAGGAGCGCATCTTGCACTCCTGTTGGCGGGGGCATTCTCGATCTTTGGATCGTCAACGGTCATGTTTCAGGTGTTCTTGGTCCGTGACCCATCAGCCAAGCACGGAGGCGAGCGTCACCTCCACGCGTGATCCCCCGAACTGGAGGTCACGATGGCTGGACGGAAGGTCCGCG
>JAUHWK010000512.1 GCA_030424555.1 bacterium
GCCATGTAGAGCACCAGGCCGCTGGGGGTGGAGACCAGCTGGGGCTCGCGCAGATCGGTGCCCAGGTGGAACGTGCCCTCGGCCCGCCATGCGTCCTCCCCGAGGGCCTGACTCGCCACGTGCATCCGCGTCTCGGCGCTGGCGAAGTGCGTCGGCGCCGTGCGCCAAGCCAGGTACAGGCGGCCGTCGTGCCAGGCGACATCGAGGTTGTTGTTGGCGTCCTGGATGTCGAGGCTGTCGGGCATCTGGTCGGGGACGATGCGGTCCGAGCCGTCGATCACCGCGCGCGGCTCGCCCATCGGCGCCTGCTCCTCAGGCTCGCCGTCGCAGGCGATCAGGGATGGCACCAGAGCCAGGGCCACGCGGTGGGCGATCATGCGTGCCTCCGGGGGCGGGTCCAAGGACGGAGCGGGGTGCTCGCCCGCACATACAGCGGGTGACGTGGTGCCCCCCGCGCGGTCGTGCCCAGGATGACCCAGGGGACGGCGTCGCGCCACGCCCCATGTCGGGTTCCAAGGCCGCCATTTCCCCACGCCGCGAGGGCTGCGTCCGAGCCCTCGACCGCCGCCTGGATCCACCGGTCGTTGCCGGGCCCGACGGGGTCCTCCACCCCCGCGAGCTCGGTGGGGTCGGTCGCCCGCCATGCGTACAGGTTGGCCACCCGGACCCGTCCGAACCCGTGGTCCTGGGCGAACCGGATCACCCGGCGAAGCGTCGGATCGTCGCGCTGGCCATCGGCGGTCGACGGGTTGAGGGCGACCACTGCCAGCGTGGGGCGGCGCGGGTCCCAGGTCCTGCCCAGCAACCACCGGTACCGGCCACAGGGCGACCCCACGGACCAGCGACTCCGCCAGACCCGACCTGGGGACATCCCGGCTCCTCGGCGCACCGACCGCCACCCTACCCCGGCACCCGGTTACGCACGGGCCCTGCCGGGGTCCGCCTGCACCGCGCCCGGCCGATCGTGGAGTGCCCGTGCCGCTGAGCCGCTCCGTACTCGCTGCCCCCCTGGCCGTGCTGCCCCTGGTCGGTGTGACCAGCGCGTGGGCCGCCGCCGTCCCCACCGAGTCGGTCACCGAGGACGGGATCTCCTTCCTGCGCCCCACCGAGTGGACCTCGCTGGTCGAGGCGTCCGCGGGCGCGGTCACGCTCTCCAACGGCCTGTTCACCACCCTTCGGGTGCAGTGGTTCCCGCTGCCACCCTTCCTCCAGGGGCCGGACGCCCGCGTCGACCTGCTCGGAGAGGTCCACCAGGCCTCGTTCGAGACCATCCAGACCACCCTGGAGAACACCGTCCCGTTCGGATCGTGGACCGTCACCGATCGCGGCCACCCCACCCCGACCGACGCCACCGCGACCTTGCGCTACCACCTGCTCGGGTACGAGATGGACGTGGGCGTCGTGGTCCACCCAGACCTCGTCCAGGGGCGGGTCGTGGTGGGGTTCTTGTTCACGAGCGCTGAGCGGTTCGCGGAGCTCGACGGCCACGCGGTGCTCACCGAGGTGGTCGGCAGCGTGTTCACCGACGACGATCTGCGCGCCCCCCACCCGATGTGGACCTGGCCGCTGCAGGCCCCGGCCGCGATCGCCTGGCCGCCGCTCGATCCCGAGGAGCCCACGCCGTGAGCGACGCCCCGGTCGCGGTCCTGCACGGGGTGACCTGTGGCTGGCGAGGCCGCGCCGTGCTCCACGACGCCTCCCTCACCGTCTCCCGCGGCGAGGTGGTGGCCGTCCTGGGCCCAAACGGCGCCGGAAAGTCCACCCTGCTCCAGGTGGTGGCCGGCCTGATCCGCCCAATGGCCGGCACGGTCCGGGTCGAGGGCCAGGATGCGTGGAAGGCCGCCGTCCACCAGGCGGGCTCCGTGGGGCTGATCACGGCCGCACCGGGCCTGTACCCCCTGCTCACCGGTCGGGAGAACCTCGACTTCTTCGGGGGCCTGTATGGGCTGTCGTCGGACGAGGTCGGTGCCCGCATCGAAGGGTTCGCCGACGCGATCGGCCTGCGCACCGCCCTCGAGACCCCCGCGGGCGAGGGCTCCAGCGGCATGCAGCAGAAGCTGTCGCTCGCGCGCGCGCTGCTGATGCGCCCCGCCTTGCTGCTCCTCGACGAGCCCACCGCCAACCTCGATCCATTCGCCAGCCACGTCATCCTGTCGACCATCCGGGCGTACGCCGACCAAGGCCACGCGGTGCTGTGGGTCACGCACGACCTCCACGGGGCGGCCTCGCTGTGCGACCGGGCCGTGCTGGTGGACGGGACGGTGGTCGCGGATCGCCCGCTCGACGGTCCCAAGGTCCCGCCCGCCTCCACGACGTTGGCGGCCTGGTGGACCGAGACCCTGGGGACGCCCTCGTGATCGCCCGCATCCTGCACATCGCGCGCCGAGAGTGGCTGGAGAACGTCCGGCAGCCCACGATGATCGTCACCATGGCCGGGCTGTTCGCGATCATCGCCGGCGGCGTGCTGATGCTGATGTGGCGCCTGGAAGCCCTGCACGCCTCGCCCGACGGCGACAAGGCGCTGGCGTACTGGGCCGGGCTGCTGGGCCTGTCGCTGACCTCCCCCTCCGAAGAGCTCGCGGCGTTCGTGATCGTCACGCTGGACTTCCTGGTGTTCTCCCAGCTGCTCGGGATGACCGCCGTGATCGCGGGCCATGTCGGCATCCACGACCGCTTGTGCGGCACCCGTCCCTTCCTGCTGCTCGCCCCCGTTCGGAGGACCGAGCTGTTGGCGGGGAAGATCCTCGGGGCCCTGGCGATGCCGCTGGCGGTCTACCTGGTGCTCGGTGGGCTCGCGTCGGCGATCGCGGCGTCGTTCTCCGTCGCCGCGGCCAGCCCGAGCTTCCTGCCCCCCGCCCCAGGATGGTGGGTGGGGTTCTTGATCGGGGCCCCGATGTGGTCGCTGTGGGTCGCCGTGCTGTGCGTCACCGCGTCCATGCGCGCGCCCGATGTCCGAACCGC
>JAUHWK010000513.1 GCA_030424555.1 bacterium
GGGACGCCCAGTGGTACGCACCAGGCGCCGGATCATTCCCCCCCCTCGACGTGCGTTGACGTCTCGCGACCGTCGATCCCGTCGGCTACACGGGGATCGTCTGCCGATTCGGTGGATCTCGCGGGGAGGCACATGGCGCGCGCCGGAGTCGTACGGGACGGCCTTGCCCGATCGCTGGCCACGGTGTGGCTGGTCGTCGCGACCGTCGGGTGCCCCGTCGCCTGGGCCGATCCGGACCCGTCCCACCGCGAGGTGGAGATCGATCCAGGGACGATCGACACCGACGAGCCCGACGACGTCGACGAGGACCTTGGCCCCACGCCCACCGAATCCGATTCTGACCCGGCCGACCCCGTCGAGGACGCTTCGGGCGGGCCCCCGTCGGGTCAAGAGATCGCGGAGGGGGTGATCGAGGACGCCGCGACGCGGCCGGAGAACCGCACGCTGGCGCGGTTCCGGGAGCTGGGGGTGGAGATCGGGACCCGGTACCGACTCGGGATCGGCATCGCCGCGGGGTTCCCGCCGTCCGTCACGCTGCGCTACGCCGCCGATCCGCGACGGGCGGTGGCCCTCCACGTGGGCCCGACGATGGTCACGACCGGACTCCATGTCCGACTGCAGTACGAGCAACGCGTCGCCGAGCTGCGCACCTGGGCGTTCGGCACCCTGGGCCTGACCTGGAACATCGGAGTCGTCGCGTCCCTGGTGTTTGGCCAGGAGGTCGATGGGCGCCCGATCCGTCCGGGCATCACCACCGGCCTCGGCGTCGAGCTCGCATTCGGCGTGGCGCCCGCCGCGGTGTTCGGCGAGATCAGCCCCGTGCTCTACCCACTCGACCTGTTCCCCGCGACGCGGACGGCCTTCTTGCCCGCCGGCCTCACGGTGGTGGTGGGGGCGCGCTGGTACCTGGACGTGGGACGTCGCGGGCGTCGGCGGCCCTGACGGCCAGCCTCAGCCAGCGATCGCAGGCAAGGTGGGGAGGGCATCGGCGGCCGTGGGCTCGTGGTCGTCCCGGATCCACCAAGACGACTCGACCTCGACGAGCTGCAGCGCGCGGCCCGTGGTGGCGCCGGTCTGCGGAAGCAGCGAGTGACCGTCCTGCATCCAGGCGATGGCCGTGTCCCGGTCCACGATGCGTCGGGCCAGGCCCTCGAACCGGACCTCAAGTCGGGTGGCGAGGGTGTCGTTCACGTCTGCGCCGAGCACGTAGATGCGAGCCATGCGATGCCTCCTGGCGCGGCCGCTTAACGTGGCCTCCGCCCCGTGTTCATCCCCAGCAGCCCGCGGGGGCGTACTCGATGGTCTCAACAACCTGAATCGTCAGGACCAAGCGCCACTCTTGAGCACTGTCCCGGCGTCCAAACGTGCGCCCTTGCACAGCTATCCCCAGGTTATCCACAGGCCGGGGAGGCGACGCCAGGGCGTGGCCGGCTGTGTAACGAGACGGTGCCGGGCCGTCCCGTCATCCGTGGGAATGTTCGAAATCCCAGGAAAGTCCGGTTTCGAGCGTGCGCAGGGCGGGCAGGGGCGCGCGGATGTCCAGCACGACGGCGTCGCCTTCCTCCACGGCGCCGACGAACCACAGCGTGTCGAAGGCCCACGGCTCCACGGGATGGACGAGCCCCGTGCTGGGAGCGCCCGCGAGCGCGTGGGCCGCAAGCAGGGTCCGCGCCCGCGGACGCTTCCATGCGCGGGGAGACGGGGTGGGGGTCACCCGAATCACGGCCTGCGACAGGGCCGGCGCGCTGAACACGGAGGGGGCGACGGCATGGGCGATCGCGTGCGCCGTCCACAGCCCTGCGCGATCCTCGACGACCTCGTGATCCTGCCAGGGCGGCGGCTGGTCGTGGTGCATCTGACGCAGCAGGGCAGCACATCCGGCGGGGATGGGCGGACGCAGGAGCAGCTCGGCGAGGAAGTCCTCTGCGAAGGCGTCGTTCTCCTCCGCGGTCAGGCCCGTCGCCAGGAACGCCTCGCCATCTGGCGTACCAGGGCCCGCGAGGGCTTCGACCAGCGCCTGGATGTCCTCGGCCTGCCCCCGTCCGGGCAGCTCGGTGACCAGGCTGGATGCAACGACGGTGGCGGTGGACGGCATGCTTCCTCCCCCGCCGCGGTAGCCCGGGCGCCCGCGCGATGTCGAGTGTACCTGGAAAGGTTACGGGGCAGTGTCGGAGGCACCATGCGCAGGTCGCTTCAACTCGTTGGGCAATCCCGGGCCGGGGCGCCGCGCTGCCTGCCGGCCGTGGTCCTCGCCGTCGGCTGCACCCAGGGCACGCCGTGCGAGTCCGACGACACCGCCTGCGACTCGGACGCCAACGCCGTCGACTCCGACTCCGATGTCGCCCCTCCCGTGGATCGGGCCGCCGAGCTCACGCTCGAGCTCGACACCACCGTGTTCCCGTCGGATGCCACGGCGCAGCTCGTGTGCGACGGGCGGACCCTGGTCGACGTCCCCCGGGCCACCGCGCCGGGCACGCGGGCGTGGGTGTTCCCTGTGCGCTCCGGCGAGGCCTGCACGGTCACGTTGGAAGACGCGCGGGGTGGGCGCCTCCCGGCGGGTCGGCTGTACAACTGCTCGGTGGCGGTCGCGACCTGGGAGTCCCAGCGGGGCACGGCGGTCGAGGTCGCCTCCCATGTCGTCGAAGGGTGTTCCTACGGCTGTGTGGACCCGGTCGCCGAGAACTACGACCCCCGGGTCAACGCCGACGACGGCTCCTGCGACTACCTCTTCGGCTGCACCAACGCCGACGCGCTCAACTTCGACGCCGCCGCCACGCGCGACGACGGCTCATGCGACTTTGGGGGGTTCGGCCGGGTCGAGGTGTTCATCCACACCGACGACTCGCCCACCGACACCAGCGTCCGCTTGGTGTGCCAGGATCGCGATGCCCTCACCTTGGGTGGACTCACCACCGCGTGGACCACCCAGACCGCCGTCACCAACGTCGACGCCGGGTTC
>JAUHWK010000514.1 GCA_030424555.1 bacterium
CTCGCTCGCGACCGTGATGCTGCGGCCGTCTCTAGAGTGCCCGGGCAGCTCCAGCTCCAGCTGGTAGGTGCCGTACTCCAGCTCCAGCTCCAGCGGGGTGCGTCCGCGGGCGCGGCCGTCGATGCGGACGGTGGCGCCGGATGGGTCGGACGTGAACAGCGCCGTGCCAGCCTTGCGTGCCGGGGTGGGCATGTCCCATGGCGAGCCACCCGCCGAGGCGCTGCTGCTCCCTGAACTGGCGGCCGGGGCGGGCGTCGGGGCCGGACGGGGTGCCGGAGCGGGCGTCGTCGGGGCGGGCGCGGGTTCTGGCGAGCGCGCGGGGGCCGCGGACGTGGGGGTGCTGGGTGCAGGTGACCCCGCTGTGGGGCGAGGCCGGGACGTGGACGTGGACGTGGACGTGGACGCCAGGGCGTCGGAGGGCGGCGGGGGCGCGGGCTCGTCGGCGGCGAGCTCCGCCACCTCGACGTCGACCCCGATCTCTGGGGCCTCGTCGTCCCCAAACTCCGGAAGCGCCTCGCCCTCCTCCTCAGCGGTCACAGACGGCGGGTCCACCGGGGCCTCGACGGCCGCCGCGACCGTGGCCCCGCCCACGGCGGGCGCCCCACTCCCGTCCTGGGACAGCTCGCGCACGCCGTAGGTGACGCCGAGCAACAAGGCGATGCCGATCGACGCCACCACCGCGATCCACGGGACGCCGCGGCGGCGGTCCCACTCGTCGTCCAGCTCCGCATACGGATCGACCATGGGCGCGCTGGAGACCGCAGGCCGCGGATCGGACGGGACGGCCTCGAGCGCACGCCGGGGTGGCGGCTCGGTGCGGAAGGAGTCCGCAGGCGGCTCCCCTGCCCCGCCGGGCGGCGGTGGGACGGTGGAGACGTCCGCTTGGGGGTCTGGCGGCCCTTGATTCGACCCTTCATTCGGTGCGGCAGCCGGACGGGGCGGAGGCGGAGGCGTCGACGGGGAGGCCACGGGCGGCGTCGGAGACGGTGCGGCGGGGGCGTCGGACGCTGGCATCGGCTGGGGCACCCCACCCGGCGTGGGGACGCCCTCGGGCGGAAGAGGCGGCGCGGTGTTCCGTCGTGGCGCCTTGGCCGCGTCGAGCGCAGGCACCCCGGCCCCGGTGGATCGGGGCATGGGCGCGTCCATCGCGGACGGCATCAGCTTGAGGGCGGCGCCCTCATTGAAGCAGAAGTCGATCCGCTCACTGTAGGTCTCGCCGCAGACCGGACACGTCTTCATGGAGGCGCCTGCCCTCCCCTGGGGTGCGTCGCGCCATCCTATACGGTGCGTCCCGCGAGATCAGCCCCCGACGCGATCGAGCGCAGATCAGCCGAGACGCTGACGCCGGAGATGGCGGCTGATGACGAGCCGCTGGACCTGGTTCGTGCCCTCGACGATCTGCAGCACCTTCGCGTCGCGCATCCACCGTTCGACGGGGTGATCCTTGCAGTACCCGTACCCTCCGAGCACCTGCACCGCGTCCGTCGTGACGGCCATCGCCGCGTCCGTCGACACGACCTTCGCCATCGCAGCCTTGTCGCTGTACGCCACACCCTCGTCCTTGAGCTGTGCCGCCTGGCCGACGAGCAGACGCGAGGCCTCCACCTGACACGCCATGTCGGCGAGCAGGAAGCCCACGCCCTGGAAGTCGATGATCGGCTTGCCGAACTGGCGCCGCTCGCAGGCGTAGTCGGCCGCGTACTCGAGGGCGGCCCGGGCGACGCCCACCGCGGTCGACGCGATCGTGATCCGGCCGGAGTCGAGCGCCCGCATCGCCACCGAGAAGCCGTCGCCCTCCTCCCCGATGCGCGCCGACGCCGGCACCCGCACGCCGTCGAGCATGACCTCGACCGTGGGCGAGCTGCGCAGGCCCATCTTGCGCTCCTTGCGGCCGAACGACAGGCCTGGCGCATCCCCAGGCACCAGGAACGCGCTGATCCCACGGGGACCCGGCCCGCCGGTGCGGGCCATCACCACGTACAGGTCTGCGACCCCACCGTGGGTGATCCAGTACTTGGTGCCGGTCAGGACGTAGTCGTCGCCATCGCGCTCGGCGCGGGTGGTCAGGCTGGCCGCGTCCGATCCGCTCCCCGGCTCGCTCAAGGCGAACGCGCCGAGCAGCTCTCCCGCCGCGAGCCCTGGCAGCCACTGTGCCTGCTGCGCCTCGGTGCCCATCGCCGTGAGGATCACCTGCGGAAGCCCCGTCACGGCGATCGACACCGCCCAGCTCGCGCTGACGGCCGCCACCTCTTCCAACACCGCCGTGTACGCCCGGTAGCCCAGTCCCAACCCACCATACGCCTCCGGGGTCGCGATGCCGCAGAGGCCCGCCTCTCCCAATGCGGTGAGGAGCGGGCGCCGGAACGTCTCCGCTTCGTCGTCCTGCTCCACGGTGGGGGCGATGACCTCGGCACAGAAGGCCGCGGCGGCCTCCGCCAGCTCGATCTCGGTCTCGGTGCGTCCGACCATCCGATCCTCCATGCGGGGTTGGCCCGGTACCGCGCCACCTGGGGACGGGCACGCCCCACACCACCTCCCAGGCGCGTCCACCCGTGGTACGAACCCGCCAACCCTCGGAGGCCCCATGCCCGACTCCTCCCCCAGCGCCATCTTCCGAGCCGGTCTGCTCGAGGGACAGGTCGCCCTCGTCACCGGCGGCGGCACCGGCATCGGCGCTGCAACTGCACGCGAGCTCGCCCGCCTCGGCGCCACCGTCGTGATCGCCAGCCGTCGCAAGGAGCACATCGAGCCCGCCGCCGCCGGACTCTCCGAGCAGGTCGGGCGCACCGTGTACGGCGACATCGTCGACATCCGGGACCGAGAGGCCACGCGCGCCCTCGCCGATCGGGTCGTCGCCGCCCATGGCCGTATCGACCTGCTGGTCAACAACGCGGGCGGACAGTTCTTCAGCCCGGCCGAGATGATCTCGGGCAAGGGCTGGGACGCCGTGGTCTCC
>JAUHWK010000515.1 GCA_030424555.1 bacterium
CCTGTTCGGCACCCGCGCCAGCGTCGAGATTTCTGCTGCCCGGCTGCTTCAGCGCGGCGGCGATCTGGGATTTGGCTTCATCATCCGTGACCGTACCTCCAGCGAATCGGCCGAGATCGACGGTGCGCAGGTCGGCGGGGTCGTGTCGGTCCCCGGTGCGGTCTGGAACGTGCCGGGTGCGCACGCGCCGATCGGGACACAGGCCGAGGCGTTGGTGGTGTCGGAGTACTCGTCGGGGGGACAGTCTTCGCAGGCGCGATCCGAGGACGGAGTGCCCGCCACGTCGACGTAGGTGCCGGGGCCGCAGTCCGCCCAGGCGGTGCAGTCCACGAGGTTGTCGGTGTCGGTGTACTCGCCGGCAGGGCAGGCGGCGCAGTCCCGATCGGCCGACGCGGTGGGGGCCGTCCGCACGAAGGTGCCGGGGCCACAGGCCTGCCACGGGGTGCACGCTGTCGCGTTGAGGGTGTCCGACCAGGTGCCGGCGCCGCAGGGGGTGCAGGTGCGATCGGTGGTGGCGTCGCCGTCCTCGCCGAGGGTGGTGCCGGCGGGGCAGTCGGACCAGGCCACACAAGCGGTGGCGGCGCTGGCGTCGTGGTCCCAGGTGGTGCCGGTGCACGGCACGGAGGGGGCGTCGTCGCCCGCACAGTAGGTCCCCGCGTCGCAGGCGGTGCAGTCCACGTCGGCGGTGGCCGTCCCGCCGACGGCCTCGAGGAACCCGGCAGGACAGGTGCCCCATGCCGAGCACTGGGCGCTGTTGGCGGCGGCCGAGAAGGTCCCGTCGCCGCAGACGGTGCAGGCCCGATCGCGCTTCGCGGTGGGGAGGGTGGAGACGTAGGAGCCCGCGTCGCAGGTCGACCAGGTGGTGCAGGTCGAGGCGTTGACGGTGTCGGCGAACGACCCGGCCGCACAGGCGGTGCAGGTGCGGTTGGCGGTGGAGGAGCCCGCCGCGCCCACCCGTGTGCCGGTCGGGCAGTCGGACCACGCGGCGCAGGTCGCCTGGTTGGTCGAGGTGCTGAAGGTGCCCTGGGCGCACGGGGCGCAGGTTCGATCGGAGGTGGAGGAGCCCGCGGCATCGATCGCCTGGCCCGCGAGGCAGTCGGTCCAGGGCTCACACGCCGTGGCGGGGTCGGCGTCGTGGTCCCACATGCCCGACGCGCAGGTCAGAGCGGGCGCGTCGCCCCCAGCACAGAACGTGCCCACGTCACAGTCGTCGCATGCCTCTCCGGCGGTGCCTGCGGGGCAGGCATCGGCCTCGGCACAGGTCAGGGCGTTGGCCGTGGTGGTGGTGGTCCCGGTCGGACAGGTCTCGCAGACCCGATCCCGGGTGGTGCTGCCACGGGTGGCGACGAAGGACCCCGGCGCACAGTCGGTCCAGGCATCGCAGGCCTCGGCGTTGGTGGCGCGGGTGTAGGTGCCGGTGGTGCAGGCCGTGCAGGTGCGGTCGGCGGAGGCCGTGCCGGGCGTGGCCACGGCGGTGCCCGCGTCGCAGGTACGCCACGAGAGGCAGGACTGGGCGTTGGTGACGGTGCTGTAGGTCCCGTCGGCGCACGGGGTGCAGGTGCGGTCCCCAGTGGCGGATCCGATGGCGGCGACCGAGGTCCCGGCGGGACACGCCGTCCAGGGCTCGCAGGCGGTGGCGGGATCGGCGTCGTGGTCCCAGGTTCCCTGCGTGCAGGTCTGGGGCAGGGCGTCGCCGCCCGCGCAGAACGTTCCCTCGTCGCAGGTCGCGCAGTCCGTGCCGGACGTCCCGGCGTCGCAGTCCCCGCCGACAGGGCCGTCGGTGCAGCCTCCCAGCAGGACCCACGCCACCATCAGCGCGCGGGCCACGGCGGGGAAGGGGGCGGGCCAGCCCAGGACGGGCTGCGCGAGGAAGGGGCGATGGGTGGGGTCCATGGGGGCCTCTCGACGGACGACGTCGGCAGCATGACATGCTGGAGAAAATTTGTCATCACTCGCGACAAGGATTCGTCAGGCGCCTGACACGTGTCAGCGACCGGCGGGTCGGAATCATGGTTCAACGCCAGTTCACACGAACTCAACCCTGCATGGACGACGGTGGGGGCCGCGTGCGGTACAACGGCCCGGCCCTGGAGGTCCCCATCGCTGCGCTCCGACCGACGACCGACCCCACCGAGCCTGTCCCCGGACCCCGCAACGCGGTCGAGCGCTGGTTCGCCGCACGTCTCAAGGACGAGCGGGACCTGATCTTCGTGCGCAACGCGGCCGAGCTGTCCCTCAAGATGGGGACGATGGCCGTGCTGTACATCACCCACGTGCTGCCGCTGTGGACCGTGGTGCTGTGGTGGCCCTGGATGATGGCCCGCTACCAGGGCCGGTTCACGCTGATGCTGCACGCCACGTCGCACCGACTGCCCTTCAAGCGCAAGCACGCGTGGATGAACCACTACTTGCCGTGGGTGCTGGGGCCGCTGTTCGGGCACACGCCGGACAGCTTCTACGTCCACCACCTCGGGATGCACCATCCCGAGAACAACGAGGAAGAGGACCTGTCGAGCACGATCGCCTACCAGCGCGACAAGTTCAGCCACTTCCTGCACTACTGGGCCCGGTTCTTCTTCACCGGGTACGTCCACCTGTACCGGTACCTGGTCCACCGAAAGCGCTCCAAGCTGGCCACGCGCTTCCTGCGCGGCGAGCTGGCCTGGATCGGGGTGGTGGCGTTCGGCCTGTGGTGGGACTGGTCGGCGACCGTGGCGGTGCTGGTGGGCCCGATGCTGTTGATCCGGTTCTTCATGATGACCGGCAACTGGGCGCAGCACAGCTTCGTGGACGTCGACGACCCGGGCAACGCGTACCGGAACAGCACCAACCTCATCAACGCCCGGTACAACCACCTCTGCTACAACGACGGCTACCACATCGTGCACCACCTCAAGCCGTCGCTGCACTACACGGAGATGGCCACCTGGTTCCATGATCGCGCCGAGACCTT
>JAUHWK010000516.1 GCA_030424555.1 bacterium
GACAACGCGAGGGGCTCCTCGCCGTTCTCCGCGGCGCGGCGGATGATCTTGTCGTCGACGTCGGTGAAGTTGCGCACGAAGCGCACCGCCCAGCCGCGGTGTCGCAGCCAACGCACGAAGGCGTCGAACACGATGAACGACCGGGCGTGGCCGACGTGGCTGAGGTCGTAGACGGTCACCCCACACACGTACAGCGAGACGTGGTCGGGGGTGATCGGCTCGAACGGCAGCACCTCGCGGCGTGCCGTGTCGTACAGGCGGAAGGGCGCGGCGGGCATCGGGCCTACTTCTTCTTCTTGGACTTGGCCTTCATCTTCTTCTCGGCGGCAGCGTCCGCCTTCTTGAAGATCACCTCGACCTCGGACTTGATGACCTCCTCGTCGACGTCGCGTACGGCGGCGATCTCCTGGACGAGGAGCCCGTGGGCCCGATCGTACATCTTGCGCTCTCCGAACGACAGGGTCTTGCCCAGCCGCAGCACCGCGAGATCCCGAAGGACGGCCGCCACCTCGAGGGGGTCGTTCGTCGTGATCTTCTTGGTGTACTCACGGTAGCGACGGTTCCACGTCTGCTTGTCGGCGGGCTTGTCGCGGTCGGCGAGGACCACGTACACGTCGTCGATCAGGGCGGCCTGCATCAGGCCCCGCACCTTGTTCGACTCGGCCCGGCCCACCGGGCAGTGGAACGTGCCGCCGTTGTCGAGCAGCTTGATGACGTAGAACTGCTGGAGGTGCGGACCGATCTCCTTGGTCTCGATCTCCTTGACCACGCCCACGCCCTGGTTCGGGACGACGGCCTTGTCGCCGACCTGGAACTCCTGGTCCATTCGTGCTCTCTCCCGGAAAGGGGGGGCGGTTCCGCGGGATGCGGGCCGCCGGGGTGTCGCGTGGCGCGGGTTGGCTTGGGATGGCGGTGCGCGGACACGCGGGCAGGGGAAGGGTTCCGTCTTGCCCGGCTGGAGACCGGGAGGAAGGCGCAACTCGCGCCCTGATGCGACGGCGCCCGCGCATAACGGAGGACCGCACCCCGGACAACACCGTCCCCACCGATCCCGCGCGCCGATCGGACCCACGGCGTGCGGGGTGGGGGGCGACGGCATAAGCGCCGTGTCGCGGCGGGTCCGGGTCGCCGATTGGAGGACGTGTGCGTAGGCAAGCGGTCGACCGTCGGAGCATCCCTGGGCAGGCCGTTGCTGCCTGCTCGATCCGCCCCCTGGGGCAGGGTCACAGCGTGCGGGCTTCGCTGGCCGCGGCGCTGCTCGTTGGCACCGCCGGCTGCATCTCGGAGGACGCGTTCAAGGCCGTCGTCGCCGAGCGGGACGAGCTGTCCGCCAAGGTCGAGACCCTCGAGGACGACCTCGACGTCGCCAAGGGGCGCATCAAGGAGCTGGAGAAGCTCGCCGCCCGGGCCGAGTCCATCCCGACCCGCCCGCCGCCGTTCAAGATCAACGCGGTGCGCACCCAGCTCAAGCTGTCCAGCGACGACATCATCAAGGCGCGCCTGGAGACGTCCAAGGGCGACATCCTGTGCGACCTGTACCCGAACATCGCGCCGGAGACGGTCCTCAACTTCGTCGGCCTTGCCGAGGGCGCCAAGGAGTGGACCGAGCCCACCACCGGCAAGAAGACCCTCGAGCCGCTGTACAACAACACCATCTTCCACCGGGTGATGGACGGGTTCCTGATCCAGGGCGGTGATCCCACCGGCACCGGCAACGGCGGCCCCGGGTTCCGCTTCGGCGACGAGGTGTGGCCTGACGTGCTGTTCGACAAGTCCGGCCGCCTGGCGATGGCGAGCAGCGGGCCGAGCACCAACGGCAGCCAGTTCTTCATCACGGGGGTGCCCACCCCGCACCTCAACGGCAAGAACACCATCTTCGGGCAGTGCACGGTCGACGTCGTGCGCGAGATCATGAAGGTCGAGGTCGACGGCGCCAAGCCCAAGACCGACGTGGTCCTCAAGAAGGTCCACATCCTGCGCGAGAGCGCGGAGAGCTCCCAGCCCGTCGGCCAGCAAGGCCCGGCCCCGGGTCCGGCCCCGGCCGCGCCGCCCGAGGCCCCTGCGGAAGGTGCGGAGGCCGCTGCGCCCGAGGCGCCCGCTGAGGCTGCGTCCGAGGGGTGAGGTCCACCCTGGGCTCTGGCCCGGGTGTGCATCGACGACCCGCGTGTGGCGTCCCCACCGGTCCCACCGGCCGTCGGTGGGGGCGGTGCGTCGGCTGATCCGCATGGAAACTGGACCTTGCCGCGGATCGACCGCATGTCGTATACGTGGGCACGTCTCGACCCCGACCTCCCGCGCCGGAGAACCCATGCGCCTGCCAGCCCACCCCACCCTTCGTCCCCTCGCCCTGCTCACGGTGCCGCCGATCCTGCTGGTCGTCGCCGGCTGCGACTTGAGCGAGCCCGAGCCCGAGAAGCCCACGTGCGAGCTGGTGGGCAACAACGTGGCCGGCAAGTCGTTCGTGATGGTCGAGGCCACCCCGTCCGGCGACACCCTCAACGACATGGCCCGGATGCAGTTCACCAAGGACGGCGACGACCTGGTGATGAAGTACACGGTCAAGAGCCTGGCCAACGTCTACAAGTACACCTGCTCCGAGGGCCGCAAGGGCCGCCTGGACTGCGTCACCGAGCCCAACGCGCTCAAGATCTGCGCGGCGCTCGAGGTCCACAAGGAGGGCTCCTGCAACGCCGAGAAGGTCAAGGCCCTCGGGTTCGACATCCCTGAGGCCGAGCTCACCAAGGCGATGGAGGAGGCCAAGAAGGCGATCGCCGAGGTCAAGGGCACGCCCCAGTGGCAGGGCTTCGCGCTCGCCAACAACAACGTGGCGAACGCTGTCCAGGGCACCGTGTACGTCAAGGTCGACGAGCGCAAGTGCCGTCTCAACGTCGATGACATGATGACCATCGTGTACGAGGGCGCGGTCAAGCAG
>JAUHWK010000517.1 GCA_030424555.1 bacterium
CGTGTTCATGGTGCTCACCGGGTTCTTTGGCGCGCACGTGTTCACCGTCCTCGCGTACTACCCGGAGCGGCTGGTCGAAGACGGCATCATGAGCCTGCTGCGCGTGTGGGAGGGGTTCAGCTCGACCGGTGGGTTTATCGGGTCGTTCTTGGGGATCTGGGTGTTCTACACCTGGATCCGCCCCCGCGATCTCGGCCGCTTCGCCGACCTCATCGCCTACGGCTTCCCGCTGGGGTGGATCCTCGGACGGGCAGGCTGCGCGGTGGTCCACGACCACGTGGGCAAGGTCACGACCGCGCCATTTGGCGTGTGGTTCCCCCCGGGCCACTGGGCGGCCACGCCGGGCGAGGGCCTCGTGCGCCACGAGCTCGGCCTGTACGAGATGCTGCTGACGATTCCGATCTTCTTGCTGTTCTTGTGGCTGGGCAAGAAGGACCGCCCGTATGGGACATTCTTCGGGGCGTTCTTCGTGTACTACGCGCCGATGCGCCTGGGCCTGGACTTCCTGCGCAACGACGACCTGTCGTTTCAGGACGTGCGCTACTTCGGCCTGACGCCGGCGCAGTACGGCATGGTCGCCTTGTTCGGGTTCGGGGTGTGGCTGCTGTGGCGCCGGGACCCGGACTTCCAGCCCTGGCCGCTCGACGGCGAGCCCGACCAGGCGTTGCGGGCAGGGGCGGCCATGGTAGGGCCGGTGGGCCCCACGTTGTTCGCGGAGGAGTGAGCGTGGTCGACGGGCCCGGGTCCGCCTCGGCGCAGGAGGAACAGGTCGGCGGGTGGATCCGCCTCGCGCTGACCATCGGCGCGGCCGCGATCCTCCCGCTGTGGGGCCTGGTGGCCGCGATGCTGGCCCAGGTCCACCGGATCCCCGACGTGGTGACGGCCCCCGACGGGACCCGCGTGCTTCAGGACGCGCCGGACTGGGCCACGGCGATGGGACTCGCCACCGCCGGCGCGGTCGGGATGGTGGTGCTGATCGGGGCGATCCTGGGTGGGCTGGTGCTGGTGGGGGCGGTGGGCGACCGCCAAGCACCCCGTCCGGAGCGCATCGACGAGGACGCGCTGCCGGCGGACACGCCGTGGCGGGTGGAGCGCGTCGTCCTCGATCCACCGCGTCCGGAGCCGCCGGACGCGGTGGAGGCGCCGGAGGTCCCCGGTCCACCCGAGGACCCGGGCTCGGGAGACGGGGAGGGGACGCGGGACGCCGTCGAGCCCGTGAGCGAGCCGGTGCGCACCCCGCCGGAACCCACGGCCGACGCGGACGATGACGACGAGGACCCGCTGGATCACCTGTTTCGATAGATCGGGTCCGCTCCGGGGCGTTACCGTCCGGAGCCGACACACGGAGGACGGGTGTTCCGACGCCTGCTGATCGCGAACCGGGGAGAGGTGGCGGCGCGGGTGTCCCGCACCGCGCGCCGCATGGGCATCGAGACCGTCGCGCTGGCATCGGCCGCCGATCGGGAGGCCCAGTGGCTCTCCGAGGTCGACCACGTCGTGGCGATCGGAGGGGCTCGCGCCTCCGAGAGCTACCTGGACCAGGACGCGGTGATCGAGGCCGCCCGCCGCACCGGGGCGGCCGCGCTGCACCCTGGCTGGGGATTCCTCAGCGAGAACGACGTGTTCGCCCAGCGGGTGATCGACGCCGGCATCGCCTGGGTCGGCCCGACGCCTGAGTCCATCCGCCGGATGGGAGACAAGGCGCTCGCTCGGCAGACCATGCAGGGGTTCGGGCTCGACCCGATCCCGGGGTCTGAGGAGTCGGTGGGGCGGGTCGACGAGGCCCGCCGCGTGGCCGAGGAGGTCGGCTACCCTGTGTTGCTCAAGGCGGTCGCCGGGGGTGGCGGCCGGGGCATGCGCGGCGTGGACACGCCCGACGCCCTGGCGGAAGCGTTCGAGGCGGCGTCGGCCGAGGCGATCGCGAGCTTTGGCGATGGGCGGATCTACCTGGAGCGTCGGATCACCGCCGGTCGGCACGTCGAGGTGCAGATCCTCGCCGACGGCTGGGGCAACGTGATCCACTTGGGCGAGCGCGAGTGCAGTCTGCAGCGACGCCACCAGAAGGTGATGGAGGAAGCGCGCGCACCCGGCCTGGATGACGCGGAGCGCGACCGCATCTTGCCGCGGGTCGTCGAGGCGGTCTGTCAGGCGGGCTACCGCGGCGCGGGCACGGTGGAGATGCTCGTCGACGAGCAGGGCACGGCCTGGTTCATGGAGATGAACACCCGCCTGCAGGTCGAGCACCCGGTCACCGAGTGCCTCACGGGCCTGGATCTGGTGGAGGAGATGCTCCACATTGCGGCCAACGCGCCACTGCGGCACACCCAGGCCGACATCGCGTTCGACGGCCACGCGATCGAGTGCCGGTTGAACGCAGAGGATCCGGGCCAGGGCTTCCGGCCGTCCCCCGGCGTCGTGACCCGGCTGGCGCTCCCCGAGGGAGAGGGCCTGCGCGTCGACACCCACCTGCGGGAGGGGGATCGCATCCCACCCCACTACGACTCGATGGTCGCCAAGATCATCGCCCATGGTCCCGACCGCGCCACGGCCCTCGCCCGCATGCGCGCGGCCCTGGATGCCACCGTCGTCGAGGGCGTCCGGACCAACCGGGCCCTGCATCGCTGGCTGCTGGATCGGCCGGAGGTGATCGCGGGCGCGTACAACACCACCTCGCTGGAACGCTGGCTGGCCGAGGACACCACGGAGGACGCAGCATGGCGCGGATGATCCTTCACCCGGTCGGCCACGAGCTGTCGGACGTCGTCTCCGACGCCGATGCCGCCACCAACCGGGCCCACATCGCCGGGCTCGACGCCGCCCTCGAGGCCAAGCTCGACGCGGTGCACGCGGGCTGGGGGGAGCGGGCGGTCGAGCGGGTCCATGCCAAGGGCAAGCGCACCACCTGGGAGCGGGTTGAGGCCTTGATCGACC
>JAUHWK010000518.1 GCA_030424555.1 bacterium
CAGCACGTCGACGTAGTTGCCCGGGGACAGGAAGCCGCTGACGGCGTCGGCGCCCTCGAGCCCGATGGAGATGGCGCGCATGCCGCGGGGAATGACCGCGTTGAGGCCCACCCCGGCGTTGCCGTCGGCGAGGCGCTCGGGGCGGATGATCTCGTTGGCGAGGATGCGCTCACGGGGCACCTGGCCCACGACGCGCTCCCGGGAGCTGTACAGCTCGGCCGTGATGACGTTGGCGGGATCCTCGGGATCCTCGATGACGGGCAGGACCTCCACCGGGACGTCGATCATGTCGAGGTCTTCGTTGGTGATCTGCACGCCCTGGTACAGGCGCCGCTTGGCGACGACGACCGAGACCGTCTCGACGGGCTTGTCGTTCTGGGCGGCGGCCACCGTGGCGCTGCCGAGCACGTTGACGAGCGCGTACACCGCGATGCCGCCCACCGCGATGGCGGCGACGGCGAACAGGATGGCGATCCGGGAGCTGTTGGTCTGGGCCACGTCGCACCTCCGGGCCTGAACGGCCCACCTCCGCATCATACCGCAGGCGCCTCACGGCACAACCCGGACTCCGCCCAAGCGCCCGGGCCATCCTCCCCTGTCCCCCAGCGGGCGAGCACCGGCTGCCCCGATCCCGACGGCGCGTGCCGAGATCCGACCGCGCGGGATCAGGGAACGTCGGCGACCGGGGTGATCGGGATGGGCTCGACGCGGGGCATCCGACCTGGCGCCACCAGCGCCCACGCCACAATCAACATCCCGAAGAACAGCGCACTCAGCGACAGCCAGCTGGCCATTCGACTCGTGGGTGCGGTGCCCATGGCTACCTCCTCGTGCCCCCAAGCGTGTTCACGCGCCGCGCGCCGACCAGGACCTCCGACAGGGCATGACCGACCCGGAGATCCCTCGACGACCCCGTTCAGGGCGCTTCCGAGAGCGGGATCTCCTCGACCGTCTTGCCCCGGATGAGGATCACGGAGCCCCCCGGGGTGGGGGTCGGGGGCGCTGCGGTCGGCGCCTCGATGCGGGGGAGCGCCTCGGGCACGGTCCACCGCGGCTCGAAGATCTCCGTGATCGCCGACACCCCTCGGTACCCGACGTCCTGCACGTTGCGCAGCGACAGCGACATCGCCCCGAGCTCCGACGCGAACGCCAGATCCTCGGCCTGGGACTCCGTGGCGAGGAAGGTCACGCTGGGACGCTGCCGACCCCGGCGCGCGACCGCGTCCGATCCTTCGTTCTGCGCGCGGCCGTTCACACCCAGCACGAACACGGCCTCCAGCAAGGTGTCGGTGCGGGGACGACCCAGGTCGTCGGCCATCGTCACCAGCACGTCCACGTAGTGTCCCGGCTCCAGGAAGCCGCTCACGGCATCCGCGCCCTCCAGGCCCACCGAGATGGCGCGCATCCCGCGGGGGATGACCGCGTTCAGCCCCACCCCGGCCCGGCCGTCCGCGAGCCGCTCCGGTCGCACGATCTCCGTGGCCAGGATGCGCTCCCGCGGCACCTGCCCGACGAGCTGCTCACGCGCTGCGAACACCGGTGCGGACACCACCGTCGTCGGATCGTCCTTCGTGGTCATCACCGGCAGGGCGTCGACCGGCAGACGGACCACGTCGAGGTCCGCCATCGTGATCGCGACCCCCTGGTAGAGCGGCCGCGTGGCCACCACGACCTCGACCAGCTCCACGCCGGGGCGCTCGGCCTCCGTCTCGGCGAGGTGTCCGAGGAACCCCACCACCAGGTACACAGCGGCCCCAGCGACCGCGGTCGCGGCCCCTGCAAAGGCGAGGGCTGCACGGGACATACGGGACGAGGACATGGCACACCTCGGGCGTCGGGTTGTCAGGGCGCCGGGCGCGCCGGCTCCTTCGGAAAACCACGGACACGCCCGAGATGCAAACGGGTTGTGCCGCAAGAGCGCGACGATCCCGTCCCACACGGCGTCGTCCGCCCGCGCCGTTCCCGGGCCCAGGCGGACGCGTCCCCGCGCGCGTCGGCGCGCATGTCCGGCCGACTACGCCGCTTCGAACAGGGCCTTCAGCTCGTCCGCACTCAGTCCGTTGACGAAGCCGCCCTCGTCGCCCACCGCCACCCTGGCCAGGTCGCGCTTGCTCTCCTGCAGGGCGAGGATGCGCTCCTCGACGGTGTCCTCGGCCACCAAGCGCACCGACACGACCGGGCGATCCTGCCCGATTCGGTGGGCACGGTCGGTGGCCTGCTGCTCGACAGCAGGGTTCCACCACGGGTCGAGGTGGATGACGTAGTCCGCCGCGGTGAGGGTGAGGCCGGTTCCGCCCGCCTTGAGCGACAGCAGGAACACCGGCGGACCGTCGTCGGACTGGAACGCGTCGATCACGGCCTGGCGGTCGCGGGTGGAGCCATCGAGGCGCACCCACGGGATCCCGAGCTGCTTGAGGCGCGGCTCGACCCGGTTGAGCAGGCTGGTCCACTGGCTGAAGATCAGCGCCTTGTGCCCCTCGACCACGAGGTCGACGACCATCTCCTCCAGGCGGTCGAGCTTGGCCGCCGGCAGGTCGGGGGCCGCCCCCGGCAACAGGCCGGGATCGCAGCAGGCCTGGCGCATGCGCAGCAGCGCCTCCAGCACCTGCATCTGCCAGCCCCGTCCACGGCTCAGCGCGGCCTGGACGTCGGACCGGGCCACGGCGCGCACGGTCTCGTACACCTCGCGCTGGCGCGCGGGCAGCGGACACCGCTCGACGATCTCGGTGAGCGGCGGCAGATCGGTGGCGACCTGCCGCTTGCGGCGACGCAAGACGTACGGACGCACGCGGTTGCGCAGCGCGACCCGCGCCTTGGGATCGCCCGCCTCGATCGGACGCACGAACCGATCCCGGAAGGTCTGCCGCGGCCCCAGCCACCCCGGCATGAGGTAGCGGAACAGGCTCCACAGCTCCTCGAGGTGGTTCTCC
>JAUHWK010000519.1 GCA_030424555.1 bacterium
TGAGCGGGCTGACGTACAGCACGCGCACCCCGGGCGAGGCGTCCTCCGGACGGTGCAGGGTGTGGTCGATGGCCGCCAGGAACGCCGCGAGGGTCTTGCCGGACCCGGTGGGGGCCACGAGCAGGGCATGGTCCCCCGATCCCAGCACGGGCCACGCCGCGGTCTGGATCGGGGTGGGGCCGTCGAACGCCTCCCGAAACCAGGTCGCCGTGGACGGTCGAAACCCCTGCCACCGCTCAGACGAGGCCGTACAGCACCCCACGATCCCCGACCGCGTACAGCGGGACCTGCCGCACGCCACGGGCGTCCAGCACCGCGTTGCCCGGTGGTGAAGGCGCCCTCCATCAGCATCACGGCCTCGCGGGTCTTGACCCAGTCGCCCGCCAGCACCAGCCCGTCGATCGCCGTGGTGACGCCCGGCCGGAGGCGATCAAGCCCCGTGTGGTACGGCGTGAAGTCCTGCTTGACGTAGAAGATCTCGCGCTCGATGACCATCCCGCGGGTCTCTGGGAAGTGCTCGTGCAGGTCCTCGAGCAAGGCGGCGCGCACGGCCTCCTCGGAGTCCAGCGCGTCGGGCACCCGGTAGCCGTGCAGCTCCAGCACCGCGCCCCCATGGGCATCCGTCCAGTCACGCCACATGGCCTGGGAGCGGTGGCAGGCGGTGACGCTGTCGAGGCAGCGCCGACGCTCGGTGAACGTGAACGCGGGGAGGCTCGCCCGGATGTCCTTGTCGCACCACAGCCGCAGCACCGTGTACCGATCGCGCGGCTGCAGGGCGGAGACCGCGCGCTGGAGCGCCGGGTCCTCGGCCCCCACACCCTCCGGATCCGACAACAGCGCGTGCACGCCCGGAAGATCGGCGGCCAGGACGACGTGGTCGTAGGGCCGGTTGGCGACCCGGAGTCGGCCGTTCTTCTGGCGGGTGATCGCGGGAACCCGGGTGTCGAGCTTGAGCCGAACGCCCACCGCCTCCAGGTGCTCCCGGATCGGCCCCCACAGCGCCACGGCGTGGTCGTCGGTTGGGTAGGTGTAGGCGAGGCCCGCGTCGGACCCGAGCAGGTAGCCGTGGAAGCTCTTGATCAGCTCCGCCATGCTCATGGCGTCGGCCTCGGCGAAATACGCCCGGGCCACAGCGGTGAACGCGGCCTTCATCGTGTCGGGGATCCGAGCCTCGCGCGCCCAGTCTGCGAACGACAGATCGTCGAGGCGGGCGAAGGTCTCCTCGGGATGCCACGTGAGCAGGTCGTTGAGCCGATCCCGCGTGCGGGCCGACAGGCTCAAGCGGAGCAGGGTCCAGGGGTCGTACAGTCCACGCGCCCCGAGGTCGATCAGGTTGAGCAGGGGGGTGCGGTCGATCCCGCCGAACCGGAGCAGCTCCCCGTCGTTCATCAGGATGACGTAGTCGTCACACCGCGCGAAGCCCTCGCGCACGCCGACCCGATCCAGGAAGCCATTGAGGTTGTGGTAGTTGTCGAAGAAGGCATGGAATCCATGCTCCATCGCCCGGATCTCGCCGTCCTCGAACCGGTGGTCCCAGGCACCGAGCTTTCCCCCCAGGTGGTCGCGCGCTTCGTACACCGTGACCGCGAACCCGCGCGCCGCCAGGGCCTCGGCCGCGGCGATCCCCGCCAGTCCGCCCCCGACCACCGCGACCGCCACCGATCCGTCCACGGAGACCGGGCGCAGGGTGTCGACCGTGTTGACGCGGTGCCGGTACCCCCCGAGCCGCGAGGCGATGGCCCGCTGCGCCACCGAACGCAGCTGTCGGCCGAGCGTGTGACGCCACAACCACGCGGCGCCTGCCGCGACAGAGACCAGGGCGAGGCGGCCGGTGCCGGTGCGCAGGATGGGCAGGGCAGGGGGCATGAAGGCTCCATGGCGGCGACGCCGCTCGGTATCGCACGGCCCCTGTCAGGGCATGGGGTCCGACAGGCCGAGACCCCGCAGCGTCCGCCTGTGGAAAACCCGCAAGACGCTGGCTTGACCGGGCTCCCCGCCCACTGGTAGAACGGACCGACCTCCGGGGGGCGTCCAGCTCGGTCGCCGGTGGGAGCCGATGCCAGCTGAGCCACCAGAGATCGCATTCGACGAGGACGTCGACACCGATGCCGTCGATCGGATCGACGGCCGGTTCCGCATCGTGCGTCAGGTGGCCCGCGGCGGAATGTCCGAGGTCTACCTGGCGGAGCAGGAGGCGGTCGGGCGCGACGTCGCGCTCAAGATCCTCAAGCCCCCCCAGCACAGCGACGACCCGAACTACGACTTCCTGTCGAAGTTCCGGGACGAAGCCCGTCGGCTCGCCAGCTTCCAGCACCCCAACGTCGTCACCCTGTACGACTTCGGGGAGACCCACGACGGCCGGGTGTTCCTGGCGATGGAGTTCGTCGACGGCCCGCGCGTCACCGATCTCCTGCGCAAGGGGCCGCTCGACACCGTGCGCGCCCTGCGCATCCTGGAGCAGGTCACCAAGGCGCTGCGGTACACGCACCAGCGCGGCGTGATCCACCGCGATGTCTCGCCGGCCAACATCCTGGTCACCACCGACCCCGACGGCGACGAGCTCGCCAAGCTGATCGACTTCGGGATCAGCGCGGAGAAGGAGAACCACGAGGGCGACGGCGACATCATCGTCGGGTCGCCCAGCTGCATGCCGCCCGAGCAGATCCGCGGGGAGCCGCTCGATGTGCGGGCGGACGTGTACTCGGTGGGCATCGTGGCCTTCCGGATGATCACCGGGCGCTACCCGTTCCGTGGCAATGGCCCCACCGAGACCCTGCGCGCCCACCTCAACGAGCCGGTGCCGTCCTTGGCGCGCACGATCGCGGAGCAAGGGGGCGGCCGACACGTCCCCAAGGAGCTCGACGCCCTCGTCACGGCGGCCCTCGCCAAGGACCGCAACGACCGTCCCGCCACGATGGACGAGGTCGT
>JAUHWK010000520.1 GCA_030424555.1 bacterium
GCCGACCCACGGCGCGGCCGTCACGATCGCGAAGCCCCCGTCGGACGTCCCCCCGATGAGGGTGCCGTCCCGCAGCTGCACGAGATCGACGATGCCCGCGGCGGGCGCGATGTCGAACACGTCGAGATCCGTGGCGGCGCCGAAGGCGTCCTGTAGGACCAGGGCGTCGTCCTCGACGTAGGCGACCGCCTCGCCGGTGCCGTGGTCAAACTCCAGCAGCGCGTCGAGCGTGCCGAGCCCGGTCTCGACCACCAGCACGCTCCCCGCCGTGGCCTGACCACTCCACTGCGCGACCCGGCCATCGCCCGTGGTCGCCCATGCGCCCCCCAGTCGGCGGAACGCCAGATCCGTGCTGTCGACCGCGAGCAGGCCGGCGCCGCCCTGCTGCAGGGTGGTGATCGCGGTCCCGCCGACGGGCGACCACAGCGACCATCGGGAGGCCTCGTGCTGGACGACCACCTGGGTGGCGGCCTCGCCGTTGGCGCGCCCGACCGCGACCTCGCGCATCCCCGTCGACGCGAGCACCAGGCTCGTGGCGAGGGTGCTCTGCGTGTACGTGTCGCCCGACGGGGCCAGGGCGAAGACCTCCCAGCCCGACGCCGTGCCGGTGGTGGTCGTGGCCTCGATCAGCCCGAACAGACGCTGCGAGCCATCCTCCTCGGGCCAGACCAGGACGCCGACTTCATCGGCCGAGCGATCGCCCCCGTCGGCCGTGGTGATCTCCACGGAGGTCCCGTCGCCACCGCGCAGCCCCTCCAGGGCCCCCGCGGTCCAGCGGTACAGGTGGACGGTCGCGTTGTCGCACCCCGCCGCGATCTCGACGGTGTCGCCGTCGTCTCGGGCCGCCACCGTGGTGACCGTACAGGGCTGGGTGCTGGGGGTGAGCACGGTCCATCGCTCGGTGTCGAGCACGACGAGGCCGCCGCCCCGCACGCCGACGACGACCGAGCCGCTGGCTGTGGTGCGCAGATCGGTGACCGCGCTGCCCTCGTCGCCGACGACCGCGGCGACCCGATCAGGCAGCACCGCGTGGGCCGGGACGACCCAGCCCAGCCCCACGATCCCCGCTGCCACCACGCCGCACGCTCGCACTACACGCCTCCTCCCGAGGGCCAAGCACGTGCCGTGCCAAGGCCTCATGGTGCCGTCGGACAGGGGATCCTGCTCCGATCCATGACATCGTGTCGGCGGACCGGATCCGGGGCCGTGGACCGTGACATCGTGTCAATCGGACCGGATCAGACGCCCTCGGCCGACCCGACGTCCCTCGACAACACCTCGCGCCGACGCAGGAGGCCCTCGACGGCGCGAACCGCCGACGCGCCGGCAGCCGCCAGGTTGTCCTGCGCGGCCCACAGGTGAACCGCCCCGCCCGCCGCCGGCCGGATCCGGGTGACCTGTGCCTCCGCGTGGCCCTCGACGCGGCGCGGACGGGGAATGGTCCGCCCGTCCCCGCCCCCGTCCAGCCCCACGCCCGCGGACGACAGCACCCGGCCCAGCGTGTCCGGGTCCATCGCGGCGTCCGGCTCGAACCGAAGCGTCGCCGACACGCCGGAGAACACCGGCACCCCGACCAGCGTCACGTCGACGCGCAGGCCTGTCAGGCGTGCGATCTCCGCGGTGGCGCGCAGCTCAGCCTCGGTCCAGCCCGACGCGCGCACCGGCCCGACGCCCGGGAGCAGATCGAACGCCAGGCCGTGCGGGAACACCTTGCGCGGAGGTGGCTGGCTGTTGAACAGCGACACCACCTGGCGACTGAGCTCGCCCACCGCCGCGTGCCCCCACGCGCTGGCCGGGAGCATCACCGTGGCCTCCACCCGCGCCATCGGCGCAGCCCGCGACACCGGTCCCAGCACGGAGGCCAGCAAGGTCGCCGCCGCCCCCGGCACGGTGACGACGTCGGTCGGGGCCTCGCCGGTCAGCGCCCGGTCGTCGAAGGACGGCAGGACGATCGGGGTGTCCAGGTCCTCCAGCCGGAACCCGGACAGGTCCACCACCGGGCACCCCGCCGCAGCCGCTGCGTCGACCACAGCCCGCGCCGCCTCCCGCGGCAGCGCGACGATCAGCGCGTCGAGCGACCCAGCATCCAGATCCGCGAGATCGTCGACGGGGAGGTCGTCGTCGCCGTACGTCACCCGAGGGGTGGTCGAGGCCGCGCGGGCGTAGGCCAGGACGGTCGGCCGCCAGGGCACGCCGTCGAGCGCCGCCAACACCTGCTCTCCCACCGCTCCCGTCGCGCCGGCCAGCCCGACCCGGATCGCCGCTTCGTCGTTGCTCACCCGACCTCCTGCCCGCGCGGCACCTTCGCGTCGGGGGCGCGCAGGTATCGCGGCTGGATGGTCCGCGCGTCCGTCCCTTGGCCCTGTGCAAACGCCGACGCGGCCAAGGTCGCCAAGGTGTCGACCGCCGGATGGGCGGCGTCGTCGACGACCGACCAGCCCCGGGCTGCGAGCGCCTCGGCGTGAACCACGCTCCCCTCCCCGGTGGCCTGGCCTGGCGCACACCCGTCCAGCCACGCCCACACCGCCTCCGGCGGCAGATCCGCCGGTCCCTGCACGACCGATCCGCCGTCCACCAGCTGGGCGTACAGCTTGCCCTTTCGCGCATCGAGCATCGACAGCACCGGTCCCGTGTGCGCGACCCGGGCCGAGCGGGTGTCCAGCGAGCCGGTCGTCCACATCGGGACCCCTCGCGCGACGGCGAGCCCGCTGGCCGTCGCCAGGCCGACCCGCAGCCCGGTGAACGCGCCGGGGCCCTCGGTGACCGCCACCCCGTCCACCGCGTCCGGTCCGATCCCGAGCTCGTCGAGCACCGCCTTGGTCATCGCCGGGGTGAACTCCTTCGATCCGAGTCCGTAGCGTCCACCGATGACCCGGGCGTCGGTGCGACCGGCGTCGAACAGCGCGGTGATCACGTCCTGCAACAGC